>CAZLTR010000001.1:0-4430 GCA_964562415.1 uncultured Hyunsoonleella sp.
ATGCCAGGACCAGCAGCAACAGTAGGCGACATGCACGTATGCCCCATGTGTAACCCAAATGGAAGCCCACACGTAGGCGGCCCAATTACAGGCCCTGGTGCGCCTTCCGTACTCATAGGCGGTAAACCCGCTGCCCGTATGGGCGATATGTGTACCTGTGCAGGCCCACCAGACATGATTGTACAAGGCGAAGCCACTGTACTCATAGAAGGCAAACCCGCAGCATCTATGAATGATTTAACCGCCCACGGCGGCGGCATAGCAGGAGGCAACCCTACCGTATTAATAGGTACAGGCGGCAGTGGCGCTACAGCCGTAATGCCCGTTAAAAAAATACCCTTTCCTAAAATAACACCAGTACACAAAACCATAGCCAGCTTAACAGGCAAACGCCAGCAACTCAATAAAGCCATTGCCAACCAAGAGGCTATTAGAAATGCGAACGAAAGTACAGAGGGGAAACCTCGTATTTATGGCTTACAATGGGTTAAGGAAGATATTAGAGTAAAAGATGCTGTTGTACTTAAAGAAGTGACTTTAAGAGCACATGTGCTTAATATAAAAGATGGCGAAACCATTAGCTTTAACATAAAAAAGCCTAGGGCTTCTAATGCTAATAACGACGCCAATATTACACATGAAGAGGTCATAACCCTAACAGGTACCGTAAAAGACAAAGCCGTAGAAGTGGTATGGGCAGTAGAACTACCACAAGAGAATACCAACACGCAAAATAACAGTTAAAATGCCAAACCCTACGCTAGAAAAAAATCAAAAAGAAGCCTATAACAGTGTTATAGCTAAATACACCTTTAGCTGCAAAGGCGCAGGAGTTAGCTGCGAGGAACACCCAGAACTGGAAGTGTTAAAACCTGGTATTCGTTTGCATTTTTTACGCTATGGCTTATTCGATAGAAATTCAGATGATACTACAGAGCAAGATGTAAATGCCCCTACCTACACTGATACTAGCATACAAAAAGCCGTTATTGTAAAAGAGGATATGCCACAGAATGTCACCATTTCTGAAAGCATTCCTAAAAAAAAAGAGAACGACACCCCTCAAATCACATTACGGGAATTAGAAATTTTAAATCTGGAAAATGCGCCTACTTTAAAAAATTTCTATGTCGCTAGAACAGCTTTAAATGCAGGTTATGTATATCTTATAAATGATGAAGACCAACACGATTTCTACGAATTAGAAATTAATGCGTTTGGACAATTTAGGCATATCTTATGGGAATTTAATAAAGATGAAAATGGCGAGTATCTCGACCAACGTACCAGTAGCGAAACTTATAAAAGCTTTAAACTTGTAAAACCTGGTAAAAAATTATGGGTGGCATACTCCCCAGTACAATGGAGCAGAGCTTACCACAATACGTTAAATACCAATGCCGAAATGCGTAAAAAACGCATGACGCTTATAGACTGTTCTGGGATACAAAAGGAAGCACCCAATGCCCAAAAACATTGCATGCACTTTGCTAACGTGCATGCTGTATTTCCTAATGAACATCCTGCTGCCTACACAATACAACATACATAAGAGCACATACACGCCAACGAAAAAAATCAAGACGAAACTGGCGATAACGAAGTCTTCGAGGATATGTTTGTTACCTTTCATGACCCTATCGGCTACGCAGAAGACGTTGGTAGTGTTTTAATTGATAAACATCAAAAACACGAAGCGCTTATTGAGTCTATACAAACAGGAGAAAATCATGATGCTATTTTTGATAGGCTGCAGCGAAATGAAACGAGGAGTGATACCCCTACAGATTACGAAAAACAAGTTGCAGGCTTATTCTCGACAGCATTAACGACCTATCAGCTTATTTATAACGACTCCAAAATGGAGGAAGAATATGCCGAAACTACTGATAAAAATAAAGTTCTAAAAATATTAGCCGTTGAGGAACGTAAAAATGCCCGAAAGCTTATTGAATCTTATAGGAATGATTTTGGAAAAATAGTATCTAGCACCTATTATGACGAAATTTTAGACGCTTTTTGTGATGTAGGAAATCAATCTCTTTTTGAAAGTAACGTTTTGGTAGCCCATCACATAGCCTTGCTAGCCAGGCACCCGCACTATGTAGATCGCCATTTAGACTTAAAAAACGATTACACAGGAAAGCAAGACAACTGGGCATCCTTTTTAGAAGGTATTTTGTGTGGTAAAACCAACATTCATAAAATACTGGAAGCCGAAATAAAATTAGAAGATTTAAAAGAAAACCAATTAGATGCCGCTAAAGGATTTGGCTTATCTAAAAAGTTTATAGGTACTGTAAAAAGCATTACCGATGGTTATGCAAAATATGCTACCAGCGAAGCTAATTTTAAGGTGGTTTTAAAATACGTAAAATCCTTTACGTATAAAGGAGAAGTCGTAATTCAATTAAAGCGAAAAGAGCTTGAAAGCGCTATTAGAAAAGGTTTTTTACTAAATATAAGAAAATGGGTAGAAGAAGATGCTTTGGTCAACTACAAGAAGGGGCACAAACTCTTACGCTTAAAAGCAGGCATACAAGAAGCCTCTGCAGAGAAAATTGTAGCCAATAAAACCCTAAGTGTACCTGCTACAGGCCAAGGAAACACAGCCTCTGGTTGGATTAAAAAAGTAATGGAACACCCCCGATTTAGAGCCACTATTGCCGCACTTGAGGTGATTAATACCGCGATTAAAATTAATAAAGTTTCCAAAAGTGGTAGCCTAAAAGATGCTACTAATACCACTGGTGCTATGTTGAGTTTAATTTCTGCATCTACCAGTTACGCCGAAGCAAAAATGTTAGCAAAGGGTCATATAAAAGATGTGGGCATCATGAGACCAATAGGTAATTTTGCTAAAATAACTGGTTTTTTAGGAAGTGGTATTGGTGTAGGCATGTGTGTTTGGGACAGTATTGAAACCTACCAATCTCGTGATTACGATGCTTCAATTGCCTGGGGCATTACGGGAGCACTAAGTGCTGTATTGTTGGCAGATAGTATTGTGGCCTTTGTAACAGGAGCCACTTTTGGCTTTTTAGCTGCTTGGCCTTTAGCTATTATTTTTGTATTGGTATTAGTTGGTGTAGCCCTTGCTATTTACTTTACAGATACGCCTTTAGAAAAATTTCTAAAAAACAGTATTTTAAACAGCGAGCATAAATTAAACGGAGGCACCAAAGCTCCCTATGTGTATATCGAAGAAATTTACAACAAGCGCAGTAGTATTGTAGAGAGTGATTTTAAAGAATGGCGAGATTTACAAAAAGCGTCCCAAATGCTGTACGATTTACTCATAAGCTACCGCAATACTACCGAAGTGCTGCGATACCATTACCAAGAAGAAAAGCATAAATCTTGGGGAGATCATATTAAAGATGCCATACAACTCTCTGCAGGTGTAAAATATAAACAAATACAAGAAGTAAAAATAAAGGTACATTTACGTAAATTTTTATACAATACCAGTGAATTTGACTTTGCTATGAAACTATTTATTGATGGGGTACAAACCCCAAACACCAAGGATCTGCAGCTCATGACCTATAAAACCAATATTACTACAGATGATAACGGCGCCGATGTACTAGAGCTTATTTACAAACTAAATGCCAACCAAATAAAACAAATTAATTTGGGGTCCGAATTTGTATTTATAAGCCGTACCATTATTAACCGAAAGTTAAACGAATACTGGCCCAGCCAACAGGGAGGCGATCGTTATATGGGCTATAAATTTGGCGCTACAGACTGGTTAGCTCCCACTTTGGAAACGGCTGTGGCAAAAAGCGCAAATGCCATTTTAGATGAGGTTTGGGGCAGCAATATTCGCATAGGTACCTCCAATGAAATATATAATGCTAAAACTTGGAACGCTTAATGGAATACTGGACTAAGACTATAAAAATAAAACCTAAACCAACCTTAAAAAGAACCATAAAAAATAAAAAAAGTCTAATAATTGAAGCTGATGACTCTTTTTATAAAGAGAAAAGAACTTTTAGAGGACTTTCTTTATGGCTTACTGGAATTACTCTTATAATCGTACCTTCCCTAATTATTTTCTTTTTAAAAGAAGTTGATTTTTTTCCAAAAATCATCTTTTGGATAATTTTTGGATTACCAGGAGTTTTAGCTATAATCTATGGTTTTGTTGCTCCTATAAAGTTCTTAGTTTTTGATCGTATGAATAGTATTATCCGAATGCCTAGGAACTTTGCAAAAGATGTTAATATTTCTTTCGATACAGGTTTAGCAAGAGTAAAGTTAATTAATTCAAGTCCTGGTGTTATAACTGGTATGCTTGCATTTGTCTCAAGCAAAAGAAAAGATAGAGTTGGTGGTTTGTTAACAGAGTACTATTTAGATGACTACTGGGCTTTTACAGTATGGTATATGGATAAAAATAGACCCCTACCCCCTGGTGA
>CAZLTR010000001.1:4530-60514 GCA_964562415.1 uncultured Hyunsoonleella sp.
GTGATGCTTTTGACCCTTATCGTGAAAAAGATTTTGAACGTCGTAAAGCCGAAGGTTTCCCTAAACCCTTGTACAAAAGCAATATTCCTACACCAGAATTTACCAAAGCGCAACAACAAGAACGTGAACGTATTGGCGGATGGTAGACAGTATAAATTTGAATATCATAAATACAAGTTTTCAGAATAGAAAGGTACTTAAAGCATTTTTTTGAAAACTAAGACGGTATACAATAGTTACTGGTGTTAGCGGGAAGTATTAAATAGATTTTACCAATTATTAATTTTCTTTCGTTCTGCTCGTTGTTTACGCGTAGATTCGGGTGTATCGAAATAACTTGAGTACAATGGTTTTAAAAATTTTTTTTCTTTCCTTTCTTTATAGTCAATTTGTCTATGAGGATCAAAAACTTTACCAGGAGGCAAAGGCCTTCTTTTATCCATGTACCAAATAATAAAAGAGTAAAATTCGTCACAAAATTTTCCTGTGTATAGATTAAATATCCCCATATTATCATTTTTGTTACTTACATCTTTTGTGACTAAAGTATAACTCGACCAACCTCTAGAGTCATTCAATATTTTATGAAACTTAAACTTATTAAAAGGGATAGTAATGGTCTTTTTATTATAATGAGAGCAAGGGTAAGTAATAGTATTTTCTTTTCTGTTATAAACAATTACTTTTTCTCCAATAACACAAAAAAGAAATAAATTAAATAAACCTATTAACATTGGTATAATATAAATTAAATTAACAATAGATAAATGTTTAAAAAGATTGAAAATACTACCATTGTAATTTATACTACCAATTATTAAAATGAATAAACAAAAAAAACATCCTATGCCAAAAAATATTTTGAAGTTTAATTTCGTTGAAGTTATGTTTTGTATTAACTTTATGTTGTTGGCAATTATATATTCTTTCTTCTTAAGATGTTCTAATATTATATGAACCTCTTTTTTAGGGCTTGTGGTAATTTTTCTGTGTAAAGGAGAATAGTTGAAAATATTGTTCTCATACTTAAATTCTTTAAGAGTGTAAAATAAATTGATATAATATCTTTCGTCATAATCCATTAGATATTTTTTAGATGTACTATCAATTTTGATTAAAATATATTTTGTTATCAAATCATATCCTTCATCACTTGTTCCGTAATTTATAGTTAATGTTATATCATTAATTTGATTTTTTTTGTACTCCTTATGTATCCAAAAAAAAATCAGATTTTTTACGATTAATCTTTTATCATCTATTTCCAAGTAATACAAGAAGTAACCTCCAATAGCAATTATAAATATGGCAGTAGGTAGTGACCAGTATAAATTTTTTATTTCATAAAAAAACACTGAAACTATAGGCAAACTTATTCCGATTAGAAAAAAGAACATTCCTTTTGTGAAAAAAATTTGTTTTTTAAGACTAGTAGAATTGGGCATTCAATATTTTTTAAGTTATGTTAACTCAAAATTACTGACATTGTTAAAACACAAAAAAAGTAAGTATTGACGCATAACACACTACGATTAATCACAGACCAAATATAAATATTTTATGTATACCCTATTAAGAGTAAATATCAAATTTTATATTTAGTGCTCTCATAAAAACACACGGATTTTTCAATTTTACTTAGACCTCTATATATATAATGTGCACCAAGTATGGGCGTTTTTTACGAAAGGTAAATAATTAATCTAGGGCACAATCCCTTATGGGCAGAGGTAAGACTTCAATCATTTAGATGGATAAAAACCGTCCCTTACCTCAAGATACTGCTTTCGACTCTTACCATGATAAAGACTTTGAGCGCCGTAAAGCCGAAGACTTCCCTAAACCCCTATACCCTAGCGCTATTAGTACACCAGAAGCGACTAAAGCGCAACAAGCAGAATGCAAACGTATTGGCGGATGGTAAATAGTATTGCAGTATTGAGCCACTTAATAATAGAATCGTGTAAAACAACACACATTAACACTCATAGGGCTATACAGACGAAATACACTCTTGTTATAATTTTTATAAGTATCAATAATCTATTAGATTTGTAAGAATACATGCAACTATTGTAAAAAAAAATTAAAACCAATGCCCTTAAAACTAAACGTAAGCTATCAAGAGAAAGAAGAGGCTAAATCTAAAGGTGCTTTTTGGGACACTGAACATAAAACGTGGTATGTGCCAAACCATAAAAACTATAACGATTTTTTAAAATGGATTGACACCGATAACTATTCAATTATTGCAAAGCCTCCCTTTTATGTCGCTCTTAACAAAAGGATCTGTTGGAAATGTTCTGAAGTAACACAAGTAATTGCATTAGCTTCCAACACATTTTACAAATTAGATGATGAGAACGACGCATCTCCAAAATGGTTTGAACAAGACTACTTTAGCTTTTTTAATATGCCTAAATATATAAACCCAGAAGTCATCCAACGTGTTCAACAAAAATTTCCTTTTTATAAATTTGGCTACTCTAAAACAATTAATGGTAAGTATTGGGCCAACCATTGTCAAAAATGCAATGCGCTACAAGGCGATTTTTTTAATCATAATGAGCCTGGCGGGGCGTTTTTTCCAATTTCAATAGAAGAATGTCGAGATATCAAACTCTATGAAGTCCCCTCTAAGTTTGATTTAACTTTAAATGCTGGAACCGCAATAAGCAGTAACGAAGACATGATTTTAGAAAACGCTACTCAATTTAAATGGAATTAGTCTTTGTACTACAAAGGCTTTTGACAAAAACATTGAAAATATGAAACTAAAATTCAACATTGAAAAAAGTAAGGAAACTGAAAAGAGCGGAATGTTTAAAAAAAAATGAGGTTGATATGTATTTACTAACGGCATCATTTTATCCAACAGAAAAAGAATCTAAAATATTTTTGGAACATCCTTTATTTAAGCACCTCGTCTTTATGGAATATAATGAAGTGGACAAATGGGTCTCAGGATTAATTTTTAAAGATAAACATCAAGTTGATAAAATTAAACAAATTTCTGTTAACTCTATATTTGTTAATTCTGATTACACCTTTAGAGCCTATAGCATCAATCGCATTTTAGAATTAAGACTTTTAGTAGTAGAAGCTGTAAAGTCTTTTGTAGAAACTGTAGCTATTTTAGAAAAACTTGAAGGTACCGAAGAATTTGATATAACCATTGATGCGCTAAATTATTCTGAAAGTTGAAAACGATTGGTCCACAAAAGTAAAGGTTACAATACCCTTAAGCATTTCTCCTAGTGCCAACAGGTATTTTGTAATGGTGAAACTATATGTCATTATAAGGTATTCTGTTTTCTAAAACTATTGAAATTTATACCTGTGTAGTCATACTATTTTTTGTTAAAGCTTAAAATTCTACTAAATTTACGTTTGTAAAAATTTAGAACCCTACTATTCAATGATGTTGTTTAGATTAGGAAAAATTTTGGAAAACGAGTTAAAAGACAAATTAAACAGTGAACGTGCAACACCGCAAGTAAGTACTTATTAACTATTATACTTTTCACAGACTAACCGCTATACATTGTTACTTATATCATGGCTAAAAAATTTAACACAAGTAATTTATCTCAACTAGAATTGGCTACACAACTAAGAAAGCCTAATGGTGAAGATGGAAAAGAAATCGGCAAACAGATGAATAAGGGTAATAAACATATTTGTTTAAACTCTTATAAAACACTACAACCCCAACCCAATAGTTTAATTTTAGAAATAGGAATGGGAAACGGCCTATTCATTAAAGACTTATTACACCTAGCTAGTAATTTAAAATATATAGGGCTTGACTTTTCTCAAACAATGGTTAATGAAGCTACAATTTTAAACAAGAGCTTTATTGATGCTAAAAAAGTAACATTTGTAAATGGGTCCATTGAGAATTTACCTTTTAATGATAACAGTATTGATTACGTAACTACTACAAATACCGTTTATTTTTGGCCTAATCTTAAAGAAAATGCCAAAGAAATTTATAGAGTTTTAAAACCTAATGGTAAAGTTTTAATAGGATATAGACCTAAGGAACTTATGAATAAAATAGAATTAACAAAACATGGTTTTAACAAATTCACAAAAAAGGAAATAGAAGACCTTTTAAATGATACTGGGTTTCTAGAAATAAACACTACTATTATTTCAGAGCCTGATTTAGATTTTGATGGAAAACCAATGAAAATGGAAGGCTTATATAGTATTGGTGTAAAATAAAATACCAGTATTATATAAAACACACAGGCAAAACGAAGCGTTTTAATAATATGAGGGCTTTTTTAAGAAAACTCTACAAATACACTTATATTGAACCAAATTTTAACATAAATCGAGGTTTTAGACAAACTGACGTTTTTACACTATGAAATGGGTTCGAACTTTTTTTGATTCTAGCGTCAATTCTAGGTTTTTTGGTCAATTGAAAAAAGTTTAAACCACTGCTATATACCTAAACTCAAAATGACATTAGAAGAATTATTAAATGAGTTTTACATTCAAAATGGAATTTCTAAAGACGGTGGTGTTACTAGTAATACTTTTGAATTTAAAGTATTTGGATTACAACTTAATTTACCTAATCCAAAATTTAGAAAAGAAGCACTGCACATTCACGATATTCAACATATACTAAACCATCAAGATACGTCATGGAAAGGCGAAGGCTTTATTGCTGGATGGGAAATAGCAACAGGACTATGGAAACACATTTTACTAGGAATGATGAGTTTATGGGCTATGGGATACAGCTTATGGCTTTACCCTAAAGCCGTTTTTAATGGATTTAAAAAAGGGTTAAGTAACATAGGAATTATCGATTTAAAACTAAGCAAATCAGACTTTATGAAAATGGAGTATTCTGAACTTGTTAGAATAACCCAAAGAAAAACGCCTTTAGATCTAAAGGGGGTACAATGGTTTAAATTTTTGTTTTGGATACTGATAAGTCAAATTGTTTTTCTTTTTCCTTTATTACTAATAGGAAGTGGATTGCTATACCTTTTACAATAAAATTAAGAGGTACAGCACGAATTTCACTTGCGCTGTACTATATAACAACTGCAGTATCGTATCACAAAAATCCTACTAACCTCACTAAAACCGTTCATGTAATAGTGTTTGCTGTATTCGTGTTACATAATCTGGTGCAACTCCTGCCATTTCTGCAAATACCTCCCAACGTGCTACCTGAGCCTTTACATGTGCTATAATAGCTTTAGGACGTTTTATATTCATCGCTTTGGCCACAACTAGAAAATCCTCTAACAAAATATGTTCACGTTTGCCATTAATAGACAAGGCATGTTGACTCACCCATAAACTTCCTGGCCGGTACGCATGGCAAATATCGTATGCAGGTGTGATTTCCCAGTCTTCACCTTGACGCAATCGGAATGCAAAGTTTTTGGTATGATCATCACAATTTCTAGCTATGACATTAAACACCATTCTTAAATACATCTGCTCGGCTTGCGGGTACGGCAGTCTTAACTCTCTCATGGTTTGAAACAGTTGTTCGTAACTGTATTGCCCCACATCGTTATAATCGTAATGCTGCATGGCACATAAGGTTTGGATATGATGTTTTACCCCACCTTCTTCTCTATCGAAACGCTGGGTTAAAAAATGAGCTCTTCCATGCTCTTCTAAGAGCCGTGACGGCATCATATCGATACCACAGGCTAAAGCCATGTGGTAGTAGGCCATTTCGATACGTCCATAACCTTTTGTGGTACCAAATTGTGCATCGTCTACCCCGTCTAATTTTATTAAATAATGTTTAAACCCCTTAGGGCAAGAGGTTTGGCCAGAACGCACCTCGCCTGTAGCTTCATTATAGGCTATAATAGCCTTAGCACGCGCACCACCTGCAGAAGTTCCTATCGTTAAAATATCCTGCATGGCATTCAATTCGTTGGCAGCCATATTTGTTGTAAAACGCTCACGCTCATTAAGCATTGCAGCAGCCACCGTTACTAAACTGTCCATTTCTAAACTAAAAGGATCTGTCCGTTTGTTGGTGGAGGGTTCAAATTCTATTGCGCCCATACCCCTCGTACCTATAAAACACAATTTTTCTACAGGGTTCATACTATCGGCTGGCCGTCCTTGCTGCGCCAACCACGTGTTTATTAATCGGTTTCCATAGCGGTCTGGAAGCACATCGGCCAAAAGCCCTGGCAATCCATTAAATGTATGTTCTATACTATCACGCTTCGCTCTTAACTCAGGAAAACTATACACCATACCAGCACGCAATTGCATTTTTAAGGGGGCCACGGCATACCCTTTATCTACAAAAGAAGGCGTGTATTCAAAACGCGCCAATTGTTGGGCTTCATCCCACAGTACAGCACCAACAGTGGTGCCCCATAATTTTAATAGTGCACGATCTATCATTACCAATCACTTTTTTTAGGCGCTGTTCTATTTTGAACTGAAGGTCTTACACGCTGTTTCGTTTTATCTTTTAACTTCACCGCTTCTAAAGGACTTATTTGTGTTGATGCAGAAAACTCATCTAATATATATAAGGCTTCTAAAGCTCTTAATACTTGTATGAGTACCAATAATGTTACCGATCCACCATTTTCAATTTTTCCAATAGTATATCTATTCAACCCTGTAGTATTGGCAATCTCCTGTTGGGTTTTACGGCGTTCTATGCGTCTATCCTTTACAAATGTCCCGATATGCGTTAAGATCGCAGCATCTGTCATTGCATACCATTTAATGTTAGTTTTTTCCATCGTTACAGCATTTTTAGAGAATAAAGTTAACTTTTACCAACACAAAGGTACAAAAAAATAATTATATTTAATGATAGCATTTAACAACATTAAAACAAATAAAGACACTTAATGTTAGTATATAATAACATTATATGTTTTCAACTCTCTTTTGTCGCTTGTAATGCCGCCCATACCATATCAATACGCCAGTTACAGGCATGGACGCACAGAAGAAACTTGCTAAAAAAGCTATAATTTTTCCAATAATGCCGCCTATTGCTCCTATATGAATGTCATAATTCATACGAATCACTTTATCTGCAATACCAGCATCTCGATATCGCCCATAAATACTAGGCGTTTCTACAGCTTCTAAGGTATTTTGATCGAAAAAAAGATAATCCATATTATAGTACAAACCTTTGGACTGACTAACTTCTACTAGTATCGCTGTGGTATCATTTTCGGGGTAATGCAATTCGTAAGTAGCAGCCTCTGGATAAGTCTTGTATAACTTTGGAATAAGCTTATCGTAAATAGGGCCAAACTGGGATGTACTTGTATAGGCTTGGGCACTTTTTGGCATGATAAATTGTGGCGCCTTATCGCCTCCAGCAGCTTTATAAGTTATAAAATAAAACCAATTAAATGCCATGACACAGCCTGTAAAACCTAAAATTAAAGCGAAAGCAGAAACATAAAACCCAATAACGGTGTGCACGTCGAAATTTTTGCGTTTCCATCGGGTTGTCGCTTTCCAGTCGAACTTTAAACGTTGCTTCCAATTTTTTTTATTTCTAGGCCACCATAGTATAAATCCACTAACTAAAATGACCAAAAACAGTAAAACGGCGTAGGCCACAACTCGACTTCCAATAGCCTCTGGCAACCAGAGGCGCAAATGGCCTTTTAGCACAAAAGCAAAAAAACCCGAGTTATGATCGACACGTTTTATAAATGCGCCTGTATAGGGGTTTAAAAATACACTTTGGCAAAACACTTCTGGTGTTGCCTGATAAAACACAACTTCTATAGCTTCATTAGGTTGTCCATAAATTACCCCATGAATGGTTTTATCTGAAAGTATCATTTCTGCTTTAGCCTTAACCACACTTGCCGAAATATAAGCCCTGTTTTGAGGCCTTACATATTTATAGGTATCGTAAAATCCTTCTATTTCTGCCTTAAACACCCATAAACAGCCCGTTAAGGCCACTATAAAAAGAACAAGCCCTGTAGCCAGTCCTAATACTTTGTGTACTTTTAAAATAATAGCACGTTTGCGGTTCTTTTGTTTTACTGCCATAATGATTGTAATGTGAGATTCTAAAAAGAAGGCGCATACATAAAGCGCTAAAACAGGTATGCACTTCTAAACAATTAGAAGTGCAACACTGTTTGGTTATGAATTGGAAGGGTTAGTTACTTATTTTAAAAATTCCCTTCAAGCTAAGTCCTTTTATCTTAGCGCCTTTACTCGCCGTAGCTGTAGCAGGATCTATACGGTATACATAAGATTCACCATCGGCCACAGAAGTTTCTCCCAGGCCAATTGGATTACCTGTTCTTGCGCTTATATATGCTTTTCCATTTTCAACAAAAAGTGGCGCAGTGTAGCGGTTAGCATGAAGTGGCATGCCTTGTACCGTCGTTACTGTTTGTGCTTCTAAATCTAAAATAACCAATCTAAAGAAAGGCCCTTGCTCTGCAAATGCAGCCCAGTCTGGCAGACCTTCTTGTGCTAAAACTCGAGCTAAAGCTTTACCATTACCTATGTAATCTGCCCAGAATAGCTTTCCGCCATTGATTGCGTTTTCCACATCGAAAAAATAATCAGGGTCAAAATCTGTTGTGCCCTTTTTAATACGCAGCAGCCCAGACGTATTTTGGGTTTCCTGAATTAATCCAGCAGCCTTAGATCCCGCAGAGTACGAATACACTGTGCCAGAATTGTCTTTAAAAAGACCATAATGTCCATCTACACCTATTACATTAGTACGATCGTCTTCAATTAATTGATCTAATGTAAAATCTGGATAATTCAACACCGCGATATAAGCTTTATTACCATCTATTAAATTAAAACCGCCTTGGGTATCTAATTTATGATAAGAGATAAATAATTTACTATCTCTAAACGCCATACCATTGATATGAGGTACATAATTTTCGAAAAGTTCACCATCACTTTTATGATCAATAGGATGACTAAACTTTCCTGTAACTTTACCCGTTTTTGTATCCACTACCGTAAATTCTAAATCTGGTATATCTCCATCGAAAACACCTCTGGCAATTAAATCTACGATAACTAAAGTATCGTCGTTTATGTTTAAAAAACGCTTGTCAAAATTATTAGTAAGTGTAAAATTATTAACTGATTTTAATGCACCTTCTGCATCTAATTGGTATACCAAGCCTTGATCATCTGCTGCAAATCCAACAGATAATAAAGACGCTCCTGCTTGGTGAAAATAACGCCAGCCTTTTTGAGGTAAGCCTTGTCCTTCCACTGAGATTTCTCCCGATTCTAAATCGGATAGTGCTGCCATGTCTAATACGAAATCTACAGGCTGCTCTCCTCCTACAGGTAAGGCTTCAAAACCTACAACATATTTAGACACCTTTGCTGCTGGTTCTGGTTCAGGGTCGACAGGCGCTATTGGTTCTATAATAGCATCATCATCATTACCGCATGATGAGAGGAAAAATAAGGCCACCAAAATGGCGAAAAACGGTTTAAATATTGATAATTGTTGTTTCATGATTTCTAATTTTAATTTATTGTAGTACGTATCGAATTTTAAAATAAAAAGCGCGCCCTGGCTTTTGTACGCTTAAATTATCAAACAAGCGCGCATTGGTAATATTACTTATCAAAAAGGAGACATGATAACGGTTGGCGTTGAAACGGTATCCTAATTGTAGATTATGAGACCATTGTTCTGGAATAAACCGTCTTGCTTCTGGTTCTCCATTGGTAAAAGACTCGAAAGGAAAGGCTTTTGTATAAAATGTATGCCAATTGACCGAAAGCGCATCTGTTGTTTTAAACACATCAAAAGTATATCCTGAGGAAAAGTTACCATACAGATAAGGAATGTTAGCCACACGTTCTTGTGTTATAGGATCTTGTATGTTAATATAGGTCACATTAGAATTAACCTGTAACTTTTTATAAGGCTTTAAACGCAGTTCTGCTTCTATACCACGACTGTCTATCTCTGTCCTGTTAATGTATTGCGCTCTATTTCCTAACACGCGCAAAAACAAAAAATTACGAGCATCTCTATGGAATGCATTAACATCTACATCGGCTCTAAAAGTAGAATTTGAAAATGTATATAACAGCCCTAAATTTAAATTTTTACTTTCCTCTGGTTCCAATTCTGGATTGGCAATAAGATTAAGCCCATCTCCAAAAAACTCAAACCCTTCTGGTACTCTAAAGGTTTTTTCAAACGACAATTTTATACGCAAATCATTAACAATACGGTAAGATGCTGCGGCACCATAACCATAAGTTTCGTAAGCATTATTAATGGTTGTGAGGCGGGTAGCCTCACTGGCAGCAAAAAGATCTTCTAAAACACTGGAGGTGTTTACAAAAAAGCCTTTTCCAAATACTACAGATTTGAAACGCTTTTGAAAGGCTAAAAAATTATATCCCAAACCTAAAACATGTTTGTCAATTTGGTTTGGGTTCTCAAAAGGCGACTGGTTATTACGTGCTGGATCTTTTCCCTCACGCTTTAAATCATTTTTAGTATAATTAAAATCTAAGATATGTTGTGTATGGAAACGGTACTGCAAGGCCGCATTTAACAATTGCCGTTGGTCCTCAAACTCTAATAAAGTTTTAGTGTTTCCCGTTTCTCCAATAGAAGGGTTGCGACGCAACTCAAACGCTCTAAACCAATCGTATTTTCGAGAGGACGTGTCTCTTATTTTTAAATTAAGCAGTGTATAATCGGCATAAAACTTAACATCTAACTTCCCATTTAACAACTTTTGTTTCGCATAAGAGAAAGAAACTCTTTTAACGTCTTCTTCAGTTTCTACGTCATTAAAAGGATCTACAGGACTTACCCCATGTTGTATTTCATTGGTATTACCAGATACCGTTGCGCCTATGAGTAATTTATCGGCATAGGCTTTACCAACCAGCCCTGCTTTTAGTTGTACCATATGCGAGGTGTAAGCATCATGAAAACGTCTTGCTGTTGGCCTGCGTTCCCCTGTATCGTTACCCAAATTATCTCTTACGATAAAGCCCTCTACACCAAATTGATTCCCATTAATACGATAATCATTATCGGAATAATTATAAAAGGAAGCAATTTGTAAGGTGCCCCCATTTTTGGAATAAAAATGCCCATTTAAAGTCGCGCGGTGTGTGGTAAACGAGCCTACATCGTAAGACAGGTCTAAAATATTCTCTTGTTTTTCACGTGTAATGATATTAATAGCACCTCCAAGCGCATCGGCTCCAAAATATATAGGCACAACCCCTTTATAAACTTCCACGCGCTCTATTAAGGTGGCTGGAAAATTATTAAAACTTAAAGAGCTGCCTAAATTATCTTGAGGAATCCCATCGATAAAAAAACGAACTTGATGTCCTGAAAATCCATTTAAAGAAAAATTAAAATTAGCTCCTAAACCGCCATTTTGCCTAATATTTACCCCTGGAAGCGTCGCTAATACACCATTAATATCTATACTGGCATTTTTAAGCGTTTTAATGTCTAAAGCTTCCACTTCAAATGCACTCGCTTTTATACGCTCTACTTTACCAGCCCCCTCTACAGTCACATCATTTAAACGTTCTACATCGGGTATTAATTGAATGCTTAACACGGTAGTATTAGAAGCTGTCTTTACCGTTACAATTTTAGTAACAAAACCCACATAACTAATACTTAAACGGTATTGGCCTTTAGGTAACTCAAGTACAAAGGTGCCTTCTATATCACTACTAACTCCTGTATTCTTTAAGTCTAGTACCACGATTGTGGCTCCTGCCAGTGGTTGTAAATTTTCATCCACTACTTTTCCTTTGATCTGCTGTTGTGCAGTACTTATAAAAGCTAACAACATAACACTAAGACCTATTCCCCCTTTTAGTTTTTTAACAATTTCTAACACTTTCCCTTAAAATTTGGCTAAAGTTTTATAATATTATTTATATTTGATCTAAATAAATATAGCTACAAAACTACTATCTATATGTAAACAAAAATGACGTATTATGGATAAAAAAAGACGTGATAAAACGTCTCTAAATACTACTGACCTAAAAAGGAAAGCGGCATGTGCATTAAAAGCAATAAGTGAACTTACTTACACCGAAAACAAATGTGGCATTACTTCTGAACATTATGAGTTTAAGAAAACACACGGAGATGGGTATTTTGAATACCACTATTTTGATGGCGTATTCTTAGGTATATACGATGTGGTACTTCAAAATGATATAGAGGCTAACGCTTACTTTTCACAAGACTTTTTAGAACTATCTTTTCTTATTGAAGGAGAACAAATTATACGAATTGATGGCATGGATCATGACATTGTTTACGAAAGCCAAGACAGTTACTTGGTCTACCTATCTCAAGTCAACGCCAAGGTTTCGTATTATAAGCGTAAACATTTAAAAGAGGTTAAAATTAGATTGCATACTAAATTTTTAAAACGCCATCAATTGCTTGATGCCTACGACATTTTAAACACCTATGCTTTAAAACATATTAAAAATGCTCTTATTAAGCCCCTTTGTTCAAAGACACAGGATATTCTTTTAGAACTTATATACGACAAACGCAAAGGTTTACCCAAACGCTTATTTATAGAATCTAAAGCTTTGGAATTATTAGCACTCAAATTGGACGTAGCAACAAAAGGTACCACACATTACCAAACCGATCACATCATTAAGAAACTCTACCAAATACAGCACTATATTGCCTCTAATTTAGCAACGCACTACTCCATACAAGATCTTTCTAAAAAAACAGGGTTAAATGATTTCTTATTAAAAAAGGAATTTAAACGTGTGTTCCAACAAACCATTTTTGAATATGCGCATAACTTACGCATGAAGAAAGCAAAACAACTGCTGCACCACAGTACCAAACCTATCTATGAAATTTCAGAAGCTATTGGCTATAAAAATGCGACACATTTTACAGCTGCTTTTAAAAAATTAGAAGGTATTACACCTAAGAAATATAGAGGGAAAATCTAAAATATATTATGTGGGGTTTTACAGTGCCCAGATTATCTATTCTAACCAGTTCTTAAAGTCTTTAACCCGTTCTCGTGCCACTATAATATCTTGGTCATTATAAGATGTTAGCTTTATTTGCAAACGCGAATTGGTGTAATTTAACATGTCTTTTATAGCATGTATGTTGACATAAAATTTACGGTTAATTCGGAAAAACACTTCTGGATCTAAATCGTCTTGTAGCTGTTCTAAGCTCCCATCTATTAAGTACGACCGCCCTTCTGTTGTGTGTATATAAGCTCCCTTATTTTCACTGTAAATACATTCTATAGCTGCAGTAGATACCAACTTTAAGTGCTGCCCTATTTTAACCGAAAATCGCTTTTTATACTTTGGAATGTCTGGTGTTACCAATAATTTTTTTACAGCATTAACATCTAAAGTCACAGGCTGCTGCACCGCAATACGTGCCTTATACTTATCTAATGCAGCCCTCAAATCGGCTTCATCTATAGGTTTTAATAAATAGTCTATACTGTTTAATTTAAAGGCTTGTAAGGCATAAGCATCGTAAGCTGTGGTAAAGATAACAGCACTCTTAATTTCAATGGCCTCAAAAATTTCAAAAGATACCCCATCACTCAATTGAATGTCTAAAAAAATAAGATCGGGATGGGGATGTGCTGCAAACCAAGCAATAGCAGTTTCAACAGAGTGTAACATGGTATTTACCTCTATACCTACCCCTTTTAACATACGTTGCAAGTACCTTGCAGAAGGTTTCTCGTCTTCTATAATTAATACGGTCATTTAGTTTATTTTAAAATACTTTTTTATACTATTTATCACGTACGGCAAACAGCCTATCTTCTTCCATAAACGCTTCTATTTGACGGTTTTCCCATTCCCGTCCTAATATGCCATTAGTTACAAACACGCGATAGCTATGAAATGCAAGTCCCATCCCCCAACCTATTGCAGGATACCAAAACCATTTATACCCCCAAAATGTCATGCAGTTTATAAAAATTAAAATGAGAACAACCAAACCAAAAGATAGGAGGTGGCAATAAAAGCCCTTTAGTTCGGTAACTTGCTTTTTTGCTCTTAAATAGCGTTGTTCTTCTGTTAATGTATATGTTTTTGTCATACACTCTTATATTTTAGGTTCAACGTTCTGTACGTTCTTTTTTTATAAATTCTTCTACTTTGCGTTTTTCCCAGCGTTTGCCTATATGCCCTGCAGGTACAAACACCTTAATTGCTCGTATAAATAGTCCTAAACCCCAGCCTAATAAAGGAAACCAAAACCAATGAAACCTCCAAGACGTGCTATAGTTTACATAAATTAAAAAAGGCATCACAACACTAAAAGCCATAAGACTGTAATAAAACTTTTTAAGTGCATCTACATGATTAAGTGCACGTGCATACACCTCATCTTTTTGTGGTGAAGCAGGAGATGTGAACACTGATTCTGAATCTGTTATAAGAGGCAGAGACACTGCAAATTTATCAGTTCCTTTAGCAATTTGCACGGTTTTACGCGTTAGCAAGCTGTAACGTTGCTCTATATTATTTAAGCCTACCCCGCCACTCCTTTTTATAATTTGTTTGGGTTGTAAATTATTTTCAACCACCAAACAGCCCTCCGATTCATAAATTTTAATGTACAAAGGCGCACTTGAGGTCACTCTGTTATGTTTTACTGCATTTTCTAATAGCAACTGCAACGCTAAGGGCACCACTTTAGAATCGGGATGTAAAATCCTTTGAGGCATTTCGAAAATAATACTGTCCTCAAATCGCATTTTTAGTAATGACATGTAGGTTTTAGCAAATTGCAATTCTTCTTCTACTGTGACCAATGTTTTATCTTTTTGCTCTAAAACATAACGGTATACTTTAGATAAAGCTGTGGTAAAGCGCTGAGCTGCCTCTGGATTTTCTTCTATTAAACTGTTCAATACATTTAAACTATTAAAGAGAAAATGTGGGTCTAACTGGTTTTTTAAGGCATTAAATTTAGCACTTACGGTACCTACGATAGCCTTTTGTTCCTTTAACCTATTTTGTTGGTAACGGTTATAGAAATAAATCGCATGAAACAGTGTAATCACGACAAAAGTGAGTCCTAAGCCAAAGTAATAATTGCTAAATTTTTCTCTGCTAATAAACTCTAAAAACGAATAACGCCCTGTGCTTAGCACTGTAACTAATCGTAATAAGAATAAGCCTATAAGTGTAATGAGCGTGCTCCCCGTGATGCTTAAAAAAATGCGTTTAAAACTGTCTTCTTGGTTCCAAGAGCGGCGTCTTAGATAAGCAAAAAACCACATATTAGAGTACCCTAGAACAAAAGCATATAATTGATTCATCAACACATCGATGATGAGATGAGACACGCTATTAAAATGAAACCCCTTAAAGAATAAATTACTTACGATAAAGGATGCAATACCTATACTAAAAGTAATGAGAATCGTTTTATTTGATGTTAACATAATTTATGCAACTAATTAATAATACTATGATTATGACTTCCTACAGGATGCTAATGCTTTTTTTGTTCTGTTTTCCCCCCAATTAGGATGTAATGGTGTTTCTGGTTTAAAAGTAGCAAAAAGTTCTAAAGCATGTTCTAATGTTTTGCAAAACGGTGCTGTATCTTTTCCAAAATAACGTGCCTTCCCCATTTTCCATCTCACTCTGTTATATACTACCCTTGGATTATGAGGCGCTATAAATACCGCTTTCTCATATAAGGTTTCTACCGGTTCTGATAGAAATCTACCATAGGTTGCTCCATCAAAAGCAATCCAAGCAGTGTGCAGCAATGCTTGCAGCACCATAAGTTCTGGATTGTCTTTAGAAATTGCTTCTGCTTTGTTTAGCAACTCCTGTGCCTCCTCTAAGCGTTCTGATAGAAGTATTTTGTCTTTAACTCCAAAACTGCTTATTATTTGAATTTGAGACGCATAATATAATGGCAACCATTCATTAGGAGTAGTTTTAGCAATCTGTTCGAATGCGTGTAGCGCCTCTGTTTTTTTTGAGTGTTCATAAGTGTTAAAGCATCTTTCATCTGAGTTTCGTAATGCGTTTGTGCTGTAGCCACCTTCAAAATAAATAAGGCTGTAATAATAACTAAGTATTTCATGATCTTGATTTAAAAAATTAATGTTCGTTTTTCGATGTATTGATTGGTACAAAGATCCTGTACTAATAAGGTTTTAAAAAAAAGGAACTCCCGAACTGTTAATTTTTAATACTGAACTGTAATTACTATCTGTTACTAAAGCTTAAGCGTAGAAATACAACCTCTTTTAGTATTAGGAGGTTACAAAAACGCCTCACAGTTGTGTTACTGAGAGGCGCTATTATTGTGATAAAGTTTAAAATTCTCTAAAAAACTTTGGGGTGTACATTTCGCGCTTGAGCCGCTCCTAAACGTTGCATCTTTCGCAAATCGAATGCTGTAGTTTGCATACAGGCGTCTACCCAAATATCTGTAATGCTTAGTAATTCTGATTTGCGTAAAGGTTGTACACATTTTTTACATTTAATATGGTGATACTCAAAATTAAAATGCACTTGTAACAGCTTTAAAAACGCCTCTAAAGTAGCATTACCTTCGCCGTTACGAAAGGTCTTAGCCACAAGCCCCAAGGTTTCAAAATACCGTGCTTTATATACTTTATCACTTCGTATAATCGCATCGGCATCTTGGCATGTTGTTTTTCGATATAACAAACTGTGCGCACCCATGCCAGGAAACAAATTAAACATATTTTCAGGGAGCCCTAACTTTACAGTATCCTGCGCCAAAATGAAATCATGAGCCAAAGCACATTCGAATCCGCCACCATAGGCGTTGCCTTCTAATAAAGCTATAGTAATAGCAGGCAAACCAAAAGCCGTATGAATGGCATGGATAGCATCTACACTTAAATGCGCATAGCTACGCAACTTTTCGGTAGCATTTGTTTTTATACACTTCAAAAAATAAGGCAAATCACCTCCCATATTATATATACCTTGGTGTGCCGATGCCGAAACTATAAACCGTAAAGGGCGTTCTTTTACATCTTTAAAATAGGTGCGAACCCAAGTTGAAAACACCTGAAACTCTTCCAAGGCTTTTAAACAAAAATTAGGCATTCCTGTGTCTTTAATTTTCCATAACAAAAGCGCTTGGGCTTTGTTGTATGTCACATCGATATAGTTAAACTGTTGCATCCTATTATAATTTTTGCAGCTCTACCTTTTTAACTTCAGATTTCTTTTTGCGGCTTGCGAATCGTGAAAATTTTAGTTTATTCTCCATTAATTCTTGAATACCTATAGTAAGTATGATAAAAACTGGAATAAACAATAGCACATCTACAACACCATACTTTTGGTATCCAAACACGCCCATACCCCAACATATAATCACCCATTGGATTACGTAAATTGAGGTGACACGTTTGCTACAGTAATAAAAACATTTAAAAATAACATTAGTTTTAATTCGTGTAACCAATACATTCGCAAACCACATGAGTACAAGGTTGAATCCTGCCAAATACAAGGTCCCTCCTGGCCCCAAATGAAAGTAATCTCCAAAATGATACTCAAAATCTATAAAACACAAACTTCCGCCTATACCCATTAAAGGCAAACCTGCCAATCCCATTCGGTTAAATAAATGAGTTGCACTTCTATGTGTCTCCAAATACCATTTTCCAAAAAACATCCCAATAAGAATAAAAGAAAACCATGGAAAAACTGCAAAATACACATTCCACTCTCCTCCCCACAATAAGTCTAAAACATAATCAACCCCCGTAATACCAACTCTAAATCCATGTACCCATTTGGTGCTTAAAGCGATACATAAGCCCAGTACCAAAGGCACATATTTGGTTTTAGACACACCATTAACCACACCCATAAACAGTAATGAAACCCCAGCCAATTGCAGAATATCTCCTGTGCCTAATACATATAACATCTGCTCTAAAGTTACGGGTTTAGTCCACCCGTAAGCAGCTATAAATTCATCTGGAACAGTACCTATTAAAATGGGGAGGACAAATTTTAAGAAATTCATAAGATACCCTACTCCTAAAATATAGAATGTACGTTTAAGAGATAATACGATACTTTGGTTTCGCGATAAAGTAAAGGAAACGCCCATGGCAATTAAAAACATTGGTGTGCCTTTGCCTATAAAATGAATCACACTACCCAGCCAAGTTGTGGTTTGGGTGGGGATATCTCCATAAATCCATAAGGTATGGACTATAATTACCATGAGTACACTTATACCTCTGGCTAAATCTATTGCTAAAATGCGTTTGGGTTGAATCATTGACATTGTGTTATAATTAAAATGGATTGTATTAACTTATTATGTTTGTATAAAATATACTATACGTGATTTACGGTTTGTACTGCTTTATATGTACTTAAATTCTTTTTAAATTTTGCGATAGGGTTTTGCAGCTCTCCTTCTATAATTAAACTGGCTATAGGATCGGAAAGGTTAAGCATTTGCTGTGTATTTCGAAGTTGAAGTCTATTGAGGCAACACCTGCCAAATTTAGGCGTAAAGAGGTCATAACGTTCATATTTTAAGTTGTATTCTGGGTGTGCTGCTTGGTATTTCTGTATGCATAATGCCACCTGTTTCCAAAACTGATGCTGCGAAAAACGAAGTTGTTTTTCTAAAATAGGCCCCATATATCTAAAAAAACAATCAAAAACATCTGTAAAAATGCTTAAAACTTGCATGGCATCATCGGTTTCAACATAAAGACGTTTTACATGTTTTGGCAACTCCAAATCGGGATTAAACACTACAACTTCTTCTGTAATATCTTTCATTAAAATACGTACTGGCGTGTACTGTTTCAGCGCTAAAATTATATTTTCACCATGAGGCATAAACACAAAACCGTACTTGTAAAAACAGTGTAACAACGGACTAAGGTAGGCTTGTAAATACTTTTGCAACCATTGGGTTACCGTATAAGGCGATGCTTTTATTAACGCAACTAATAAGGCATCTCCTGCCTTATCTAAGTGTAGTAATCCCGCCATAGTCATAGCGGTTTCATGTACGCCTAATTTAGAATAAGGGGATTCTCTCCATAAAGCAGACAGCAATTTATGCTGTGCATTGGTTTTATCTAAAGCGGCATAATAGGTATTCTCAAAGCCCACAGTAGCGACCTCGCCTAGCATTGCAAAACCATTCTTTTTTAAATAAGGGTCATCCTCTAATAAACTAGTAATCCACGTTGTAATATGTGGGGTGCTTTTCATGTAATGCGGAGACAACCCTCGGGTAAAGCCCATGTTTAAAATAGATAAAGCTGTTTTGGTATACATCTTTTCGGGATGTGTTTCATTGTATAGAGTACGTATAGATTGCTGTGCCGAATAGGCGTCTTCACTTTCTCCTAAAAACACAATATACTGGTTTGCTATATCGGCCGAAAACACCTGTTGTATTTTGTGATTCCATTGCCAAGGATGTACAGGGATAAATACATAAGCCGCACTATCTAAACCCAGTGTTTCTAAAACCGTATTAAATTTTACCAGTTTAGACACGCCTATTTCCTTTCTCATAAAGGCATTATAATCTACTGCTGTTGTAGCCGTAAAGTTGGTTTTACTGTTATGTCCAGCTAACCAGTATATCTTAAAATGCTGATAAGCCTCTGGTGCATATCGGATATAATCCAAATTATTAAATCCTATTCTTCCATTGTTGGCTACAAAACAAGGATGTCCTTCTGTCATGGCATGTTCTATAGTTTGAAAAGACTGTTGTGCCAATTGTTTAGATGTGTATCTGCCATGAGTATATTTAAAGGCTGCACTCGATAGTGTACTTGAAATTTCTTCTAAATACACAGCTAATAAATGATCTGGGATTTCTAAAACGTTGACAAAATCTGTAATAAATGTTAAAGCATCTAATGGAACAGGCTGTCCATTTACAAATTTAACAATAGAAGTTTCCTCAATATCCCAATGTTCTAAGACACGAAGTTTGGCTTTAAACTGATATATTATTTTAGGATTATCGGCTGTTAAACGGTAAGTATCATAAATCCCATCGGTGCTCACAAGACACGGCAGTAACAATAACTCATGAGAAAATTCACTAAGTGCCTTTCGCACCAATGCACTATTGGCCTTTGCCCATGCCTTAGGTTCTAAATGGGCTTTACATAAGTCTAAACTGGAATGGACACTACCCGAATTTGCCTGTAATGCATCGTGATAAACGGCTTGTTTTGCAATTTGAAAGTCTTGAGGTTCACAAAACGCTAAAAATGCTCTTTTCTCTGGCAAATCAATTTCCTTTTGGTATCGAAAGCCTGCTTTTTTATTTAAAATATGAATTTTTTCATTTCTAATATCGGGCTCAACTACAATACGATTTACCTGAGGCTGTTCAAAAAAGAATTCTAATACCGTAGAGAACACATGCCAAGTAAAGCCTTTTATTTTTTGTTGAGGTGGTGGGCCCACTAAAATATGCATGCCATAATCTGAAGCTTTCGCAGAATAATAATGTGAGATACGATCTGTATTTGCCTTGTATTTTTCGACTAAAAATGCTGTTTTTCCATTCACACAACCTATAAAAACATCGTAATTAGTATTAGCTTGCAAAGCACTATACTCGGCACGTACCTCTTCTAAAGACTTGCTTAACATGCCCCAATATGCCGCATAAGATTGGGTCACCCAACTGTGTAACGTTTCTGTATCTTTTATACTATCAAAATGGCGCAATTCAATACATCCTAAACCCACTATGGCTTTAGAAAACACCTTTTGTGATGCTGTAATCTCTTGTTTCATAATAACGATTCAATTAAGAAATGACTAAATCTCTTTTAAAAGCAGCGATTGGATTTTCTAATGTCCCCGCAAACTGAAGCAAGGCTACAGGATCCTCTAAATCTATCATTTGCTTGTGATTGTTAAGTTGAAGTCTATTTAAACACGATAAATGGAACTGGGGCGCAAATAAATCATACTGTTTAAACTTGGCTTCATTTTCGGGGTAACGGTCTTGGTACTCCAAAATAGTTTCTGCGACTAAACTCCAAAACAAGGTTTCCGACACCCCATCATGTGCCACTAAAATATGAGACATGAATCTGAAAAAACCATCAAAAATATCAGTAAAAATGGAAAGTAATTTTACATCTTCAGGTACTGGAGCATACATGCGTTTTAAATGTTCTGGAAGTTCAACCTCTGGATTAAGGATACAGGCTTCTTCCGTAATATCTTTTAATAAAACATGCACTGGCACATGGTCTTCTAGCACCATGATTAAGTTTTCTCCATGCGGCATAAATACCAAATCAAAATGATAAAAACAGTGTAATAGCGGACTTAAATACCCCTTAAAATAACGTCGCAACCAGTCTGCTACAGATAATCCTGAGCGTGCTATTAATTTTGGCAACAAAGCGGTGCCCTCATGGTCTACATGAAGAAATGCTGCCATAGTCATTAATTGTTGTTCTGGTTTTGTGGCGGCAACAGGACTCTCACGCCACAAGGAAGCCAACATTTTATTGTAATCGTTATGTACACCATAGGTTTCGTAATAAGGATTCACATAACTTACGGAAGCCACTTCGCTTAACATACGAAAGCCTGTTTCTTTAATAAATGCATCCTTATACAATATCTCTTCTAACCATACCGCCATTTTGGGTGCAGTGCCCAAGTAATATAAAGGCAGCCCTCGCATAAAGCCCATATTAAGGATAGACAATGCAATTTTAGTATAAAACTTATGAGGATGTGTCGCGTTAAACAAGGTGCGTATAGACTGCTGTGCATGGTATTGATCTGAACCGTAGCCAAGACATATCAAATCGCCTTTGGCAATCTCTGGAGCAAAAATAGTAGACAACTTATTAAACCATTGCCAAGGATGCATAGGAATAAAAAAGAAATCATCTGGTTGCTTACCGCGTTTGGTGATCACTGCATTAAATGCAGCAATGGTATCTACATCTAACTCTTGTTGTATTAGCGTTTCATAATTTAAAGCAGCCGTGGCCGCATATACTGCTTTGCTCTTGTGCCCTGCCAACCAAAGTAAAGCAAACGAATTGCCTGCTTCTGGAGCATAGGCTCTGTAATCACTACTGTTAAAACCTATACGACCGTTATTTGCCACAAAACCTGGGTGACCTTCGGTCATAGACTGCTCTATGGTTTGGAAATCTGCCGTTACCAAAGCTGTCGACAAAGGATTGTCTTTGCTCAACTTATACGCACTGCTATACAAAGTACTTATAATTTCTTCTAAATATACTGGCATATGCGCTTCCGAAAGCCCTAATTGCGCTTGAAATTCTTTAATAAACAAAATGGCATCAACTGGGGTGCTTTTGCCGTCTGTAAACTTCTTTAGGCTATCTGTTCCAATCCACAAGTGATTCATTGCCAAACACCTCGCTTCAAAATGGTATGCTACATTTACAACATCCGTTTCTAAAACGTAACGCTTCCACCCGTCATTTAACACCTCTACAACCTTTGGCTTGAGTAATAATTCATGGTTAAATTCTCCAATAGCTTTTTGTACCAACAGTATATTGGCTTTATTCCATAACTCTGGCTTAAGGTGGTTTACCGATTGCTGCGGTGATATCATGTGATCTAATGTATTCATTGCACTACGTTTCTTAATTTTTGATGTGAGTTTTAAACCTTCATAATGGCTCCGCTCTAAAAATGCCAACTGCGCTGTCTTATGAGGCATTTCTACAATTTTATCTAACTGAAAGCCTAGGCGTTGGCACAAGGCAAACATTTTCTTATTTCTAATATCTGGTTCTACTAAAATGCGTTGTACATTACTGTCTTCAAATACAAAATCCATAATAGTACGAAATGCATACCATGTGAAATTTGGAATTTTCACTTTAGGAGGTGCTACTATCACATGGATACCACAGTCGTGGGCCTGCACATTATACAAAGCACTTATAGGATCGTATTGGGGTGCATAACGCTCTAATACAAACACGATACGTTCATTATATACCCCCACAAAGACATCGTAATGCTCGGGCCGAACTAATTTAGCATATTCTTGTTGTACCTGTGGCAAAGTATAGCCTTGCATACCCCAAAACACCGCATACTCTTCGTTTACCCATTGGTGCAATACAATACTATCTTGAGTAATTCTAAAATGACGTATTTCTATGGTTCCCAGGTCTTTGTAGGTTCTAGAAAATAATGGCATTGCATCATAATCTATACTTTCTTTATTGCAATTCATTTAAATGTGTTTAGGTTTAACGATATGTTTAACAGGCCTTTTAAGTTCTACTTTAAAGATGAGGTAATAACTCACTAAAGTGAGTACAAAACCCGATAACGCCACTATAAAAGGAATTTGCAAACCTTTGTGTTCTACGAGTACCCCTACAGATAAGGAAGAGAACAATACCCCTAAATTTTGAAAAAAATGAACTTTACTGTAATCTGTCGCATAAGATTCGGGCGTACTCAACTCAAACAGCAGCACATCAAATTTCACAACACCTTGAAATATAGCCCAGCCATAAAGAATTCGGCCTAACACAATGGGCTCTGCAATTGGTATTCCTTGTAACAAGAGCCCTAAAACCCCCAAAGCAAGTGCAGAAATTATCCCTTTATAGCTATTGCTTTGCGCCCCCGAGTTACGCTTGTTATTATACCATAAAGCACCTAAAGCTACAATACCTGGTATGGCGTAAAGTAATCCCGAAACGCCCTTAGACATGTTGGCAGATACCATTTCCCAATAACTTACAAAAAAGGGACGTATTAAAAAATCACTAAAATAAAGCAACAAGGTACTCCCCCCTATTTTTAAAATAAACCCTTTAGACATTTTACCTGTGGCTGAGGTAGTCTCTGTAGTATTCTCTAATTTTTTAGTGGCATAACGCTTACTCTTTAAAATATAGGCACTCATTCCCATTTGGATAAAGTCTCCTGCCGCCATAATTAAAAAAATATAACTGGCCTCTATAAAATCTACTGTAAAGCCTCCTATTACAGCACCTAAAATTCCTCCAAGATGTACGACAACAGACAGTATACCTATGGTTCGTGCATGATCGCTTTTTTTTACAATCTTAAGAAGATAAGGATACACCAAAAGGTAACTCCCTTTAAACAAAACCATTACCAAAGACAACAGCCAAAACATAGGATAAGAGGTCGTCCAAAAACAACATAATGCCAAAACTCCAGCAATGGCTTGGGTAAATACTAAAATATTAAGTTCTGCTATGCGCTTAGAAATATAAGCCCAAAATGGAAACGCAAGCATTACCATAAAACAAATTGCTGCAAAGTAATACCCCACATGGCTAGGGTTGTCTACACCAAAACGCATCTGGAAAAACTGAGGATAAAATGGATGTAACAAATAGTCACTCACCACAGCTACTAAAGTCATCGTTATTAAAAAGGTTCTCATACTACAGAATTTGGTAATGTAACTTCCTCTTCTTCGGTAACCTCAAATTGTTGAAATGCAATTCGCTTCTCTAAAGCGTAATAAGCTTTACCCGTTAAAGCTGCTATAATATGTGAATTTCTATAACAGGCCATGCCTAAATCTGGCGTTACAAAACCATGGGTATGCAACTCTGCATTTTGAACAAAAATGGAATTTCCGTCATGATCTATACTGTAATTACGGTGCACAGCATACTTCCCTTTGGCGTCCCATTGAATGCGGTCTTTTATCCCTTCTATAAATTGTGGGGTTTGGTACGCATAACCTGTCGCTAAAATTAAAGCTTCAGTATCATGTTGGAAATATTTGTCTTGTTCGCACTGGTGAAATTGCAAATAAAACGTATCGAGAGCCTTATCGTAATTCGTTACTATTAATTCTGAATTGGTTCTCAAATTAATAGCTACACGATTAGACACCTGCTTGGTATATATTAAATCGTAAATGTTTGCAATTAAATCTTGGTTAATACCTTTGTATAAATGCTTCTGATTTTTAATTAACGATTCCCGCTTTTCTGAAGGTAAATCGTAAAAATAGTCGACATATTCTGGAGACGTCATCTCTAACGTTAACTTGGCATATTCTAAAGGAAAAAAACGAGGCGAACGGGTCATCCAATGCAATGCATACCCACACGTATCTATATCTTGTAATAAATCGTAAAATACTTCGGCTGCACTTTGCCCACTACCTACTACCGTAAGTACTTTTTTCCCTTGTAATCTTGACTTTTCAGAAAGGTACATCGAACTGTGTATGGCTGCACCTTTTAGGTGTTTACAGCAGGCTGGAACATAAGGTTGTGTGCCTGTACCCAAAACCAATTTTTTAGTTGTATAGCATTTGGTTGTTCCAGAACTGGTAGATAATGCATGCACATTATAAAGCTGCGTATTTGCATCGTAGTGCACCTGAGTTACTTCGGTTTTAAAGTAAACATTAGGCAATTTTTTAATTGCCCACTGGCAGTATTGATTGTATTCTTGCCTTAAAACCAAGAAGTTTTCGCGAATGTAAAACGAATAGATCTTTCCTTGTGCTTTTAAATAATTTAAAAAACTATAAGGACTTGTAGGATCGGCTAGCGTTACCAAATCTCCCATAAAAGGGATTTGTAATGTCGTATCCTCTAACAGCATCCCAGAATGCCAATTAAAAGCGTCTTTTTTATCTAAAAACAACCCATTTAATTCTGAAATAGGTGCTGTTAAACAAGCCAAACCCAAATTCATAGGCCCAACACCTATAGCTATAAAATCGTAATCTGCTTTTGTTGTTGTCATCTTTATATTAATTATGTGCGGTATAGTTTTTACCTGTATGCTTTATAAGTTGTATGATATTTAAGAGATCTTTTATAGTGCTTTGAGGATTAAGTAAAGTGAATTTTAAAAAGATACATCCATCGACTTTTGTACTGGCTACAGAGGCTTGTCCAGATTTAAACAAGGTATTTTTAATGTAGAGATTAATCGTATCATGAATAGGGTCTCGCGTAATTCCTAAAGCTTTATATCGAAATACCAAAGTGCTCAATTCTGGCTTATGCAGCATTTCAAAAACAGGATCGTCTTTAATGCTATGGTAAAGGTCTAAAGCGAGATAGTGCACTTGCTCTAAGTAACCTCCAATAGTATCGGCTCCTGTCATCTTTAAACTAAACCAAAGCTTTAAGGCATCGAAACGCCGTGTGGTTTGTATGGATTTTTCAATGAGATTAGGACAATCTGCATCCCTGTGTTCTAAAGGGTTTAAATAATCTGCATAATAGGAAACATATTTAAAATGTACCGTATCCCTTACTAAAAACGCACTAGAGCATACGGGTTGAAACATGGTTTTATGAAAATCTATGGTAACTGAATTGGCAGTTTCTAAACCTTTTAAATGTGATTTATGGGTTTCGGTAAGAATATAACTGCCCCCGTAAGCACCATCAACATGAAACCAAATACCGTATTCGCTTGCTATTTTAGATATGATCTCTAAAGGGTCAAAACTTCCAAAATCTGTAGTGCCCGCGGTAGCCACAATTGCAATAGGAATGTTACCCCGTTGCTTTTCCTTTTCTATGGCTAACACTAAAGCATTAACATCCATCTTCATAGCTTCATCTGTTGCAACAGGAATCACGGCATTATACCCCATACCTAAAAGTGCTGCATTCTTTTTAATACTGAAATGGGCTTTTTCCGAACAGAAAAAACGAAATTTAGTCACTACATCCGACCACCCATGTTCTTTAAGATTTAATCCATAATGCTTGTAAGCATAATGGTCTCTAGCCAATAGTAATGCCATAAAATTAGATTGTGTTCCCCCAGATGTAAACACGCCATCAGCTGTACTTGGCAAGCCCATTTTAGCACATATCCACGTTATAATTTCTTGCTCTATTAGTGTAGCAGAGGTACTTTGATCCCAAGTCTCTACAGCTGTATTTACAGTCGTAGCAATCATATCCCCTACTAAAGCTGGCCACAATACGGGACAGTTTAAATGGGCGACATAATTAGGATGTTGAAAAGAAATAGCATGATCTAAATACAGGGTTTTAATCTCTTGTAAAGCCTTATCTATAGATAATTGCAATTCGGGATCTGCCTTTAATTCTGTGGTTTTAGACCGCAAATCTACAACAGATGCACCACTGTAAAAATTAGGATTGTCTAAAAATTGAAGCAGATAGTCTACTGTTTTGGAAATAGCATCCTTATACTGCTGCTTGCTTGTGGCGTCAAAAAACTGATCAATTTTTTGATCGGTTATATAGGTTGGGTTAGTGTCAAGAATCATTTTATTTTTATTTAATCTAAATAAGCTTTGCAAATTTAGAATCAAATTCAAAATAACTTATGACGTATCTTGGATAAAAAAAGACGTTGAAAATAAAAACTATTCTTACAAAAAAGAATATCGTTTTTAAATAACTGCTACAGTATCGTTTACCTCTTCCTGTTGTTAAAAAGCAAAATCAGAAGTCCATTTTTTTACAAAACCATCATTAATGTAATACTTTACAAAACAATTCATTACAATTATCTTCCAGTCATGAAAAAAATTATTTATTAAAAATAGATTTATTTTAACATAAAATTTCTACCTTGTTGTCTTACAAAATAACCCTAACGAACTAAATTTTGTGAATCATAAAACTGTAATTTTTACTGTTTTTATGTTTTTTGTTGTACCAACCAACCTAAGCGCAACAATTAATATAAAAACAGCAAACCCTGTTGAGGATACTACCAAGTTGCTTAAAGGCGGAAAGAAATTTGCTAAAATTTTAAAAAGCATATTTCATCATAACGATTCTGTAAAGCAAGCGCGCTCCTTTATACACCAGCACCATAGCCTTTTAAGGAAAAATAAGGAAGCTAACTTTGCTACAAATAACGATTCTGTATCATATGTCCCACTTACTGTGCCTAAAGGTTTTGAATTGGGCTATGAAGTATTTGGTTTTTACCCCCATTGGGAAAAAGACTACTACAAGCAACTTAATTTTTCTTTACTGTCTACTGTAGCCTATTTTTCGTATGAGGTTAGTCCAAATACAGGACAACCTAAAACGCTGTACGACTGGGAAAGCACTGCCTTGATAGATTCTATAAAAACGAAACCTAATAAACGCATATTACTTACGGTGAGCAACTTTGGGCAACATAACAATGCCAAATTCCTAAGAAATACTAAAGCTGTAAACGTTCTTATAACCAATCTCATCAACCTACTAAATAAAAGAGGGGCGCATGGGGTGTGTATTGATTTTGAAGGTGTCGCTAAAAAAGAAAAAAGTCACTACACCAGCTTTCTCATTACCTTATCTAACCGTTTAAAAGCTGCCAACATCAACTATAAAGCCTACATTACCTTACCTAGTGTAGATTGGGCACAAGCGATAGATTTTAAAGCCATAGAACAAGCTGTAGATCGTTTTATTATAATGGGGTATGATTATTATGGACAAGCAAGTAAAGTTGCTGGTCCTGTAGCGCCTTTAAAAAGTGGAAAAACATGGGAACCTTATAATTTAACAAACTCTGTAGACTACTATATTAAAAGTGGTATTCCTAATTCTAAAATCATATTGGCTTTACCAACCTATGGCACTTTATGGGAAACCAAAAATTTAGATCTCAAATCTAAAGTTAAAACCTACATTGGTGCGAGAACCTTAAGCTATATTAAAAATACTATTGAAACGAACGAATCCATTTTTCTGGACACTATAAGTAAAAGCGCTTACAGTGCCTATACCGTTAAAGGCAAATCGACCACCTATCGCCAATGTTGGTTTGAAAACGACTCTAGTTTTATTTACAAAACCAAACTCATTAAAGACAAAAAACTTAAAGGTTTAGGCCTTTGGGCTTTAGGTTACGATAAAGGTTATACCGAAATATGGGATGTGATTCGCAACGAACTTGCAAAACCTAAGGATTCCACAACAAAACCTAAAGATACTACTGCTAAATCTTCTATTATATCCAGTATTATAAACACTTTAGGCTTGGCAGATCCTGATAGCAAAATAAATAAAACCGAAGCTAAATTAGTATCCATTACAAATTATAGAACCATACTACTCTATATCATGATGTTTCTATTATTTTTTGCTGGCGTAGGGTTTATCATTGCCCTGTTAGCGCCCAATACGCGGCATATCTTTTTTAACACTACCACCATAAAAATATATTATATTTCTGGAATTCTAATACTAACCATCGTTGTTTTTAGAATGCAGCATTGGATAAACGATGGTATTGTATTGCTTATCATAGGGTTTATATGTGGTGCATTTGCCTACTACGGCGTCAATAAATTTATTCAGGAAAAACGAAAAGATTTACCATAAAGCGCATTTCACATGGATACACAACACCTAAAAAAAGACGCTGGCATACTCAAAAAGCTTATGGCTAGTATAAAAAAAGCACTAGCAAAAGAGTTTTTATGGATACTTATCATATTGGCTATAAGTATTCCTATAGCACTAATATTACAATATATCATTAGTGTGGATGCAAAACTATTACAAACAGAACTGTCTAAAAACATCAAAGCAGTTGCAACAGAGTTGTATCCTAAACAGCCTACATTTAGAATGTTATATACCTTATCTGTTACAGGTATTTATTTTTCAAGACTTGTTACTGCCGCTATAAAAACACAACTCAATAGTAAATCTTAAGACAATGTTAGAAAAAGCACTGGTATTTATAAGTAATTTACTCAATAAGGAATTAAAAATGGCCTTTGGACTTACAGACGATCCTGTAGTCGTTGGAAGTCTTATCAATTTAGATGGTAGCATCACAAAAAACATCGAAAATAAAGTCGTGCTATCCATTATTAATTTAGAACATGAAAAAGTTGTAAAACACAACAAAACCTATGTAAGTTCTCCAACAGGAGCTTACCATAAAGTTAACCCACCTGTACATTTAAATTTGTACGTGTTAGCTTCTGCCAATTACAATTCTGGAAATTACATGGAAGCCTTAAAAATGCTTTCTAGTGTTATTGGCGTATTTCAAGCCTCTAAGGTGTTTACAGCAAATACTTACCCAGAATTAGCCCCATATATTGAGCGCTTAACTTTAGAAATTTACAATGTTCCAGTACAAGAATTAAGTCATGTTTGGAGTGGTATTGGTGCCAAATATGTGCCTTCTATTCTTTATAAGGTGCGTATGATAAGTATAGAAAAAGATCGCGTACAAGAAGAAATATCTGGTATTACAGATGTAACTATTGAAACCAACAACCGCAACGCTAACAACTAAGAGTTATGACCTATAAACAGTGGTTTACATTTACAATAAAGCATGATTATTTTACCAATCGTGTTTGTTCTGTTTTTGATTTCATCCCTATGACTAATACTCAAAGAACACTTCATAATTTTGATATCAAATACCAACACCAAGGACAGCACTATATGCTTTATACTAAGGTGCGCCCTTCCAAACGGGTCTGGCAAGAATTAGAAACAGCAGACGATCTCTATTTTCAATTGCTCAATACAGATAAAAATTTTAATGCTTATACAGAAATGCCTATAGTGCAAAACGCGCATTCTCTTGTATATATTACAAATGCGACTACACAGCCGCAAAGTCAAACAACCCCAAATATAATAACCTATTCACCACTGCAGTTTTCTGTAGATACCGTCTCGGTAAATACAGTAGTTATAAAAAATGCGCAAGGCACATGCATCTTCGAAGCTGCAACGTCCTCTGTATTACAAGTAAACATCAACTTAAACCGTTTTGGAACAGGCCGCTACGAGTTATGGTTAGATGGCATACTTTCTAAGTCCTTCTTTGGCACCTCAGAGCGCTTACATCCTCAATGCTATGGTATTTTACAAATTCAAACTTCTAATTGTATAGAGGTCTTAAAATTAGATACGCTTCCCAGCCTAACGCTTAATTTTGAATCCAGAGCCGTTTACTGGAAATATCTTATCGTAATTCCTAGTGATAAAAATATAAGTATTTCTACTATAGACATCGACAACGATGCCTATACACCACCAGAAACACAAACTGTATTTAACGACAAAACGGCTTATGCGTTTACATCTCGACAGCCTATAAAACTTATTAAATCGCCACAACATTACGATGTGTTAAAGCTGCAATACACACAGCAATTTTCAGATAGCCCCATAGAACAAGACATGAAGCTCCCTGTACCAGCAGCACATACACTTCAAAAAGAAGAAAAAAATAATGCACATAGTTATTATGCGCAATCTATAATTTATGTTTAACCCTAAAATAATTTAAGAAGAATGTCAGTAACAGCAATGAAAACGCCAGGGGTATACATCCAAGAATTGGATGCCTTTGGAAACGCCGTTGTACCAGTTCCTACAGCTATTCCAGCTTTTATAGGATACACAGGACAAACAAGCTACAATGGTAAAAACCTTGTCAACAAAGCCGTAAGAGTGACGTCTTTAGCAGAATTTAATGCTATTTTCGGTAGTACACCACCGCAAATTCAGTTTAATGTAAGCCCAACAGCCCCTGCAAAGCCAGCAACACCCGCAACAGATGCTGCTAAAAAGAAACCAGCAGATGCTAGTAAAGCTAGTGCAGATAGTAGTACTAGTGTAGCGGCCGACTTTTATATTGGTGCTACAGGCTACAGTTTAGCTACAACTACAGTTAACTACAGGTTGTATAGTGCCATACGTTTCTTTTACGAAAATGGTGGCGGGACCTGTTATATTGTATCTACAGGAGGTTACGATTACAGCATGACAGGCTTAACAGCTACCACTCCATTTACAGAGGCGCTAACTGTTTTAGAAAAGGAAACAGAGCCTACAATGATCGTGATTCCCGATGCTGTAGAATTAAGCGACCCTACAGAAACAGAACTCGCTAAAAAATATGCATTGTGCTACACCTTACAAGGCGAAATGATTAACCATTGTGGGGAATTAACCAACAGAGTGGCGCTTATTGATATCCCTGGAGGCTATAGCGAACCTTTAGTAGGTACTACAAGTGTTGAAGGTTTTAGAAATGCTGTAGAACCTACACTGCCAAAATTTAACAGCTATGCTGCTGCTTATTATCCTTGGTTACATACCACTGTAAACCAATTAACAGACATCTCTTATAAAAACATTGCTCCAGCAAGTTATAATGCTGTAAAAGCGATGTTAAATGCAGAATTTCCAAATGTAACAGACCCTAAAACAAAAAATTCTGTTCCTAATCCTATTGCCAAATACATTACAGCTTTATTTGCGGCTAAACCTGCTGCCGATGGTATTACGCCCGATAAAGCCGATACGGTACTTAAAAATTTAAGTAGCTCTTATAAACTCCTGTTCAAACATCTTTTAGAACAATTAAATTTAATGGCTCCAAGTGCGGCTATGGCTGGGATCTACACCACTGTAGATAATAATGAAGGCGTTTGGGTTGCACCAGCAAATGTAGGTGTACAAAGCGTTATTGCTCCAGCTATTAAAATAGATTTAAAAGCTCAAGAAGACCTCAACGTACCTTTAGATGGTAAGTCGGTGTGTGCGATACGTTCGTTCCCAGGAAAAGGTGTATTGGTATGGGGCGCCCGAACTTTAGATGGCAACTCTAACGATTGGCGCTATATCAATGTAAGACGTACTCTTATTTATATAGAACAGTCTGTTAAAGAAGCTGCTGGCGCTTTTGTTTTTGCACCTAATGATGCGAACACATGGGTCTCTGTAAAAAGTATGATTAGCAACTTTTTACTAGGCTTATGGAATCAAGGTGGCTTAGTTGGCCCCAAACCAGCAGATGCATTTTCTGTAACTGTAGGTTTAGGCAGTACAATGACTGGAGACGATATCCTTAATGGCCGTATGATTGTGGCTGTAAAAGTAGCGATATCTCACCCTGCAGAATTTATTGAAATTACATTCCAACAAGAAATGCAAAAAGCATAACAATCGCAACGCGTTTAAAACTGGTAACGGCGCAAACACCTTTTCTTGTTTTAAATGATATGCATTACACAAACAACACATAACAAGTATTAATATCCTATTAAAAATATATAATTATGGCAGATGATGGATCAGCACAAGGTGCGATATGGCCGTTAACTAAATTTTATTTCACGGTAAGCTTAGGCTCACAAGATAACACGGCCTCTTTTCAAGAAATATCTGGTTTAGATACCGAAACACAAGTTGTAGAATACAGACATGGCGATAGCAAAACATTTAGCACAATTAAAATGCCTGGCTTAGCTAAATTTAGCAACGTTACTCTAAAAAAAGGCGTTTTTGTAAAAGACAATAACTTCTGGAAATGGTATGACGCTATAAAAATGAATACTATAAAACGAGAAACCGTTGTTATTAAATTACTAGATGAAAAAGGAGCACCAACAATGACCTGGACCTTACAAAATGCATGGCCTACTAAAATTACAGCGACCGATTTAAAATCCGATGCAAACGAAGTCGCTATTGAAACTTTAGAATTGGCCCATGAAGGCATTACAATAGCAAACAGTTAATCTATGAGTGATTACCCTTTACCTGGTTTTTATTTCAGGCTCACATTTCCTCTAGAATTAGGCTTATTTGATACTTCTTTTAAAGAAGTATCAGGTATGTCTATGGAAATGGGTATTGAAGAGATTGCCGAAGGTGGTGAAAACAGGTTTAAACACCGTGTACCAACTGGTGCCAAATATCAAAACCTCGTTTTGAAACGCGGAGTAACTTCCAGTGTTTCGGCCCTTTCTTTATGGTGCGAAGCTATGATTGCTGGGGGCTTAGCAACCACAATGATTACACAAACTGTTATTGTTAGTCTACTCAATGAAAATAGTTTACCTATTAAAAACTGGAGTTTTATCAACGCTTGGCCTGTAAAATGGGAGTTTTCTCCCCTAAACTCTATGAATAACGAAATTCTCATAGAAAGCTTAGAATTGGCCTATGATTACTCATTAGTTATATAAATTATGCCCATAGAAATACGAGAATTAGTCATTAAAGTAAAAGTAGAAGCATCTAAAGCTTCACAATCCAATACCGTAGATATGGAAACCCTTAAAGCTACGGTAGAACGCCTTTGCGAAAAAGAAGTGAAAAGACAATTGCAAAAATTTAAAGAACGTTAAGCACCATGTCTAAAGAACTCATGGAAATAATAGCGTACTCAGATAATGAGTACTCTAGTAAAACAGGAGATACCTGTACGGTACAAATAAATCCTGCGTCCTATACACATGAACATACTATAGAGTATAATAAATTTCAACCTGTAGGGTCGCCAGGCACCTCGGTATGGTATAAAGGAACGCCTCCTGAAAAAGTGTCTTTCGATATTTATTTTGACGCCACTGGTGCGATAAGTTCTAGCAGCATTAGTAGTCTACTTTCTACAATAACACCTGTATCCGACCAAATTGATACCTTTAAAAGCACATGTTTCACCTATAATGGTAGCATACACGAGCCCAATTATTTAATGCTATCGTGGGGTACATTAGTTTTTAAATGTAAATTAACCAGCCTTAATATTTCGTATACCCTTTTTCAAAGTGATGGCACCCCTTTAAGAGCTAAACTTAGTGCCAGTTTTGAAGGCGCTATGTCTGCCGATGATATTGCTGCCGAGGCAGATAATCAGTCGCCAGACCTTACCCACTACATCGAGGTTAAAGAAGGCGATACCCTACCTTTAATCTGCTACAGAATCTATGGCGACAGCAGCTACTACATGGAAGTTGCTGCCTTTAACGACATCCTTAATTTTAGAGATATATCACCTGGCACCACGTTATACCTCCCCCCTTTAAAGTAAACTATGGCAAATTCACCAATCATTAACGGCAATAACTTGGTTTCGTTCACCATTACTTCTGAAGGTGATGCTATTCCTGATACTTATGGCATTACCAATATAAGTATTACTCAAGAAATTGATCGAATTGCGCAAGCACAAATTACAGTAAAAGATGGTAACCCAAGCACACAACTGTTCGAGATAGCAGATGCAACAACCTTTCAAACAGGAAACACTATAGAAATAGCCCTAGGTTATGCCACAGAGACTACCACCATATTTTCTGGTGTAGTTACCAAGCAATCTATTAAAGTAGATGATGGCGGCACCACATTTCAAGTCACCTGTAAAGACCCACTTGTAGAAGCTACAAAAACTAGAAGTACAGTCGTTCTTACCGATAGTTTAGATAGTGATGCTATAAGCCAAATTGCAGAAAATCTCGGTGTAGATAGTAGCATTACCGCAACCACTGTAAGCAAAGAAAAAATCATCCAGTACAATGCCACCGATTGGGATTTTATTGTGAGCAGAGCACAGCGCAACGGCATGACTGTCGTTACCGATAATGGCACATTGGTTGTAAGTGCGATTACCAACGACGACACCCCTGCTTTAGAATTACAATACGGTGTAGATATTATAGAAATGGATTTAGAACTAGATGCTGTAGATCAAGCTTCTTCGTTTTCAATAAACGCTTGGACGCCTTCTGAACAGGATGCTGTTTCTACTGAAGCGGCCGAACCTACTGTAAATGAACAAGGCGACACAGATGAATCGGATTTAGAAGCTGTTACCAATGCAGATGATGCCTTTAATACCTCTGTCCCGCTTACTGAAGATGAAGCCCAACAATTATCAGATGCCATACTATTGCGTTTGCGCATGTCTAAATTTCGTGGTTCCATTAAATTCCCTGGTTCTGCAGATGCCAAACCCAATACACTTATCACCTTAACGGGCTTAGGAGAACGTTTTGATGGTGATGCCTATATCTCTAGTGTACACCATAGCATTAGTGGCGGTAATTGGTTTACAGAAATACAAATTGGCGTACTTCCAGAAATGCACAGCCAAAAAGTAAAAAGCGCCCCCTCCGAACCCGATACCAAAGATAGTATCATAGACGTTAAAGGGATGCAAGTAGGAATCGTTAAAGACACGTACGATGAAGATGGTGGTGAATATCGCGTACAAGTAGAAATTCCCATGTTAAATGATACCACAGAGTTTGTATGGGCACGTATAGCGTCTTTTTATGCTAGCAACAGCTTTGGTGCATTTTTTTATCCCGAAGTCGACGACGAAGTCATACTAGGTTTTGTAGATGGTAACCCCGCATACCCTGTTATTCTAGGAAGTTTATACAGTAGTGCTATGCAACCTGCAGATGTGGCAATTCCAGCAGATAGTGACAATAACATTAAAGCTCTCGTGACTCGTAGTCAACTGCAAATGCAATTTGATGACGAAAATATTGTCATGACCATGCTTACCCCTAATGGCAATACCATCGTGATAAGCGATCAAGACGAAGGCATTACCATTACAGATCAAAACAGCAATCAAATACAACTAAATGGCGATGGCATCACTATAGAAAGTGCTTCAGCAATGACCATAAAAGCGACAGATGCACTTACGTTACAAGGCGATTCCGTAACCATTAGTGCGACCAATGCCGTCTCTATTAATGGCGAAGACGTTTCGGCCTCGGGCTCTAGTTCTGCTACCGTTAATGGCGATAGCAGCTGTACCATTAGCAGTAGTGGTTCTACTAACGTTAGTGGTTCCTCAGTAAACCTAAATTAAACATATGGCACACAAAAAAACAGATACAAGAGCACATAACCTCTTTTTAGGAACAGGATGGAGTTTCCCTCCTACCTTTCACAAAGAAAGTGCCTTAGGCATCGAAATGATTTCTAACGAAAAAGACATTCAGCAGTCTTTAGAAATTTTATTGAGCACCAAATTAGGCGAACGCATTATGAATCCTAGATATGGCTGCGATATTTACACTTATTTGTTTGAATCCATATCGAATTCTCGGGTGCATCAAATTATAGAAATGATTAAAACGGCTGTATTACGATTTGAACCTAGAATTAAACTTATTAAAGTTCATTTGGATGAATCAGACTATTTAGACGGTGTCATTAAGGTACATTTAGACTATAAAATACCAACAACCAACACCCGATTTAATTTAGTTTTCCCTTACTATAAAGTAGAAGGTACAGACATCCCAGAACGTTACAAGACCAAAGAGAAAACCCCTAAAACTATAGCAGATCTCTTAGCCCGCAACGCCGAAAAACAACAAAAATAGCTCGTTTACCCTTAGAATAAATGATAGAAAGACGAAAAGGAACCATACAACGCCAACGCATTACTCATAATCTGCTAAACCCCGAGTTTAAGATAGACCAGCGTTCCTTTGAAGACATTTTAGCTTACATTGTAGCTTATGTCGAACATATAAATTTTATAAATACGTCTAATACTGTAGACGGCAACTGGAAAGCAATCATAGAACAGGATCCTGTTATCTACAGTATTGGCATTATAAAAGCACCTGTTAACAACCTTCATGTTATAAATGACACCCCGCAAAAACGTATCGCGACCTTACTAGATTGGTACGATACAATAGAAGTATGGTATCATAAATTGCTTTACTTTAAAATAGATGTACTTGCCGATAAAATAGGCAATGTTTTACGTGATGTCCTCTTAGATAAAAAAACAGCACTTTTAAAAGCTCAAACGTCTACAGAAACGGTAGCACCAAAAGACGAAGCAGGCTCGTCTTTAGACTTAGATGAGGTGACGCACACCTTTAGAAAAATGATTCTCTACATTCAAAATTTCACGAGTCATTTTTTACAACAAAATGTGTTTTCACAAAACAACCACATGCCTAACAATGCCATGTACATTACATTTGCCATCCTGTTTCATAAAATTCAGGAGCAAATGAATGCTTTAGGGCAAAGGCATTTAGATTTTTACTATAAAGACATTTTACAGCAAACACCTGCCGCAGGCATTCCAACACAAACCGTAGTTTGCTTTGAGCTTACCCCTAAGTCTAAAGGCATGCGTCTCCCAAAACATACGGCTTTAAGTGCAGGAAAATTGTTTAATAGCAAACAAAATATTGTTTTCGAAACCCAAAAACCTATTGAAGTGGTACCAATGCGCATCGTTTCTCTGGAAACCCTTTATTTTAATAAAAGTCCATTTATTAAAATAGGCACCAATACCCCTACCATTTCAAATATTATTAAAACCACTCATATTAAAAAAGGAAAGCCTGTTACCGTTTTAAACAACACCCCTCTATTTGGTGCTAATGAAGATACATTAGTAACCGCTACCATTTCGGAAGACACAGCTACCGATATAGGTTGTATCATCGCTTCTCCTGTTTTATTTCTAGAAGAAGGTCATAGAGAGGTCACCCTAACATTTCATCTAGACCAAAGGACTTCTAAAGCCTACTTATGGCAAGTATTGCATGATATGGCAGCGAATTTAGAAGATCCGTTTGATGTGGTATTTAACAACACATTCGAAAAAGCATTCTCTATCTCATATTCTACAGCTACAGCCTGGATCACATTGCCTAAATATACTGTGAGTTACAACGAGGCAGAATCTCTTTTTACTATACGTTTCTCCATTGAAGCAACCGCACCAAGTGTAGACGCCTTAACTACAGCCACGCATACCAAATTCCCTATGGTTAAGATCGTATTAGACCCTTATGCTCCTGTGTATACCTATTCCTTTTTTAAACATTTAGCCTTAGAAGCTATTACCATAGATACACACGTTAAAGCTGTTAAAAACCTAGCCTTGTATAATCCTGTGGGTAAAATGCCGCTCACCAAATCATTTCACCTATTTGGGGCTGCGCCCGAGGTTGGTAATTACCTCATGGTGGGTAAAAGTGAACTCTTTAAAAAGGAACTTACCGCTTTAAATATCACAATAGATTGGGACAACCTCCCTGAAGACTATGGCGGATTTAATAGTTATTACGAAGCCTATAGCCCCCCTATTACCAATGATGCATTTCTAATTGGTATTACGGCGCTTTCTAATGGGTACTGGTTGCCTATGCACCCTTCTGAAGTGGTTAAAGTACCTTTATTTGAAACGCTTCCAGCAACCACACCCGAAGGCTACAATGAGGTTGTTCTAGCGCCCAAAAGCACTATAGCCATTACAGCATTAGATACCTATAAGCTTTCTAGAAATTACCACCTTAGTGACCCCATTCGCTATGATGTGCATACGCATTCTGGATTCTTTAAACTTGAATTAAGTGCTCCAAAATATGGCTTTGGCAAATCGGTTTACCATAAAACTTACAGAGCAGTTGCGGCTTATAATGCTAAAAACGAAGACAGTAAACCTTTACCTAATCCGCCTTTCATTCCTAAAGTAAAACAAGTTTCATTAGATTATGCCGCTACAGATACCATTTATTTTAATAATGCATTCGATGACAGCTCGTCTAGCGTACAAGGCAATTACATGCACATTACTCCATTTGGTATAGAAACTATTGTAAAAGACAGCAGTGTGTACGACAATAGTATGTTTAGCAATTTTGAAGGGTCTGGATACCTGTATTTAAAACTCTCTAAATTAAAGCAAACACAAACCATAACGCTATTTTTCGATCTTAAAAATGATACCCCCGATAATAACACACAACCTGATAATATTAGCATTGAATATAAAAAAATGGACCGTTGGGTGTCTCTATCTTCAAAACACATTATCTCTGATGGTACTGCACAATTAACGACCTCTGGTATTATAGAATTGGTGCTGCCTTATTTTGAAGACGGCCCTCAAGACACAGGATACGAACTGCGCTTTATAGCTAAAGCACAAGCCTACACCTATCCCAAAATTCTTGGGGTATATCTCAATGCGGTTACCGCTACCTGTACCAGTACAAATGCCGAAATTATAGGTCAAACACTACCTGCCTACAGCATTCATAAACCCATCACTAAAATTGTTAACTTAAAAAAAATCATACAGCCCGCCCCTTCTTATGGCGGAACCCCACCTACACCTAACGAATGGTTTTATACCAAAGTTAGTGAACGCTTAAGACATAAAGACAGAGCACTAACCCTATGGGATTTCGAGCATTTAATATTACAGCATTTCCAAGAGGTCATCGCTGTAAAATGTACAAATTTAAATGCGCTTTTTAAACCCCGTGCGGGCCATGTAAAACTCATTGTCTTATCTCAACATTGGAAACATAACGACCACCATTATTTTAACACCAATACGCTTCAGGCCATTCATAGCTTCATCTCGCAAAAGGCCAATGCATTTATTAAGATAGAGGTGCAAAACCCAAAAGTCGAGTGGCTGCTTGTTAACTGTTTCGTCACTTTTAAGCAAGGTTCTCAAGGCGGTTATTACCACCAGGCCTTAAATTCAGAAATTAGCGATTACTTATGCCCGCTATCGCATAGTGATTCTACGACAATAGAAGGTATAGGCGCCACAGTAGTGCCGCGAATGCTAAGAAGTCACATCGAAAACCTAACTTATATTGAAACTATAAAACAAATTGAAATTGAGCATATAGTTAAAAAAAGCTTGGACAATTTTTCGGTAAAGGTCTATAAAGAAAATGAAGCGATTAGCCCTAGCACCCCTTGGTCTATTTTAGCACCTAAACCAAAGCATAACATTTATACTGCCAACTTGCTAAAAGATACAACAGCAAAAGAAGTAGAAAATGAGAATTTACAAATTGGTGTTGATTATATTATAGCATCAGATTTTGAACCCCAACCACCAACCACAACACCTACTGCGAAAGTGTCTGCTGCGCCACCTAAACATACAACTGAGCCAGAAACCACTCCAAAAATTAATACCATTTTAAATTTTAAAATAGAATAACCATTTAACACCCTATAGAACTTGTGAATATAAAATTATTAAACAGACAAAGCCTTAAATCACTATTTGGTGCAGGCGCTAGACCAAAAGAAAGTAATTTCTCTAGCCTTATAGATTCTATGGTTAATAAAATCGATGACGGCATTTCAAAAAATGAGGAAGATGGTTTAATCCTCGCTCCAGAAGGCAAAACCTCTAACCGCGTAATTAGTATTTATGATAATGTAGAAAATGAACGTCCCGAATGGAGCATTACCTTAGATCAAGATAATAACAAAAGTCTTTCCATTGTTTCGCCTATCACAGCAAAAGAAGCAACACCTGCCATAACATTTACAAAATCGGGTGCGATAGGCATTGGTACTAAGACCCCAAAAACCAATATCGATGTTGCCGAAACCTTGGGCACTAACATGCGTGTAGGTACACATAAAATAGGAACAGTCCTCGCTAATGGCGAATGGCACGATGTCGTTACAAATTTAGATGGTTGCGTTGCTTTTGAAGTCATGGCGCAAGTAGGTAAAGAAAAAGCAGGACGTTATGCCTTGTTGCATGCACATGCGCTAAGTACTTTTGGAAAATCACGACACAAAATATCCAAAACCCAGGCCCATTATGGCTGGTTTTGGAATAAAATTGCCATTCGCTTTACAGGAACCACCTATAATTATAAACTCCAGCTTAAAACCCGATCCGATTATGGTTATGGGCACCACATCCGTTTCCATATTGGCAAATTATGGGATACCAATATGAGTCAATTGTTTCCAAACGATCCACCTTCTAAAACAAAATCCTAACAGTACTCTTTTGTAACAGGTCTACATCTACGGCTATAGGCCTTACCATACCTAGAACCACTAATACTGCACTATCGCAACCATGATATACAACGAACATATGAATGACAAAGGGTATATTTCTAAATTAAAAAAAGGCACTAGTCTTTATGAAACCTTACACGAAGAGGCTTTAGAGATTTTACAAAAGCTAAGTGGTGGCGTTTGGACAGATTATAACGAACATGACCCTGGTGTCACTTTACTAGAAAATATAGCCTATGCCATTACCGAAATAGCGCATAAAATAAAACTACCCATTGAAGACCTATTGCAGTCTTCTAAAGGCAATGCCTTGGCCTCTGGCGATAATGGTTTTTTTACAGCGTCTGATATTTTAACCACTAACCCTGTTACTTTTAACGACTATAGAAAATTGTGGATCGATCAGATTAGTAATGTAAAAAATGTTTGGGTAAGCCCAGTAAGTGATTACCATACAGACTTAGATACTGTAAAAGGCCTACTGCATATTTTTGTTCAGAAATACGAGTACCAAACCAACCCTAATCAAGAACAGATTGAAAATAATCGCATTCGCAAAGACATACAAACCCTATACAACAGTAACCGTAACCTTTGCGAATCCCTATATGCCATAGAGGTATCCCAGTCATTAACATTTACTATAGATTTTAAAATAAGGCTCTTAGATCTTGTAGATAGCGAAGAAGTTTTAGCCGCTATTTTATACCGAATCAATGCATATCTGGCACCAGAGGTAGGCTATTATGCCTTACGCCAACTGCAGCAAGAACACTGCCCTACCAATACTATTTTTAACGGCCCCCTACTCTCTAATGGTTTTATTAAAGACGAAGACCTACAAGCGCCTTTAGACGTTATAGAAATCTCTGAAATTATAAAACGCATTTCAAAAATCCCTGGGGTAGTTAGCATTAACGACTTTCAATTGCATTACAAAGATAGAGCCACTCATACACTGCATACGGTTAGAGAACAGTTTCGTATGCCTAAAAATACTACAGCAAGTGTATTATTTCCAGAGACTAATGATGGTTTAATTTTTGAAAACTCTGGCGTGTCTTTTAAACCCGATTTAAAGGCTACTAAAAAGCAACTTGCTTTTATTCAAGCCTTAGATGACAGTAAATTTAAAGCAGCCTCTAATTCCTTAAATAGCATTCCTATACCAGAAGGCAAGCTACAAGATATCGACTACCATTACCCCATTAGGAAACAACTTCCAGAACTTTATGGCGTAGGTGAAAGAGGAATTAGCGCTAAGGCCTCTGCCTTAAGACAAGCCCAGGTTAAACAATTACAAGGTTATTTACTGCCGTTTGACCAAATTATCATCAACTTTTTGGCCCAATTGAGTCATATTTATACCCTTTACGACGTTGCCAATAATACAGACCGTTCGTATTTTACCAACCCTCTACCCGATGCTAAAGCACTTTTAGACCTACTCGCCCCACCAACAGAACCTCAACTAGACAACGATGCCGCCATTATTGCCTATTGGACCAAGTTAACTTATGATTTGAATGTATTTTTTGACTATAATGCACCAGACCGTTTAAACAAAGTTGCAGACCACTTATTGGCCAGGCATGGTGAAACCTTTAAAACCTTTGCGCTCTATAAAATTAATTCGTCTAGTTATGGCAGTGCCATAGACAGCCCTACCTTTAAAAAAACGTCATTAACAGCAAAACAAGAACTTATTAAACACTATGCAAATATAAGTTACCACAGGTCCACCTCATTCAATATTCAAAGTACGGCACTGCTGCCCAAAAATCCAGAACAGCAAGCCACTCCTGGACTCCTAAAAAAAATAGCTTTGCTCATGGGGATTTCTAATTTTGAAATTAAATCCTTAACCCAGTCTATTGCAACATCGGGCATTCAAATACACCCCGAAACTATCGAAATTGATCTTGTTGTGGAAACGGTGTCCCCTTTAGAAACTATTGTTGTAGAAACCCCTGTTATTAAAGAGGAAACCAAAGAAAACTTAGCCTTATACATGCACTTTGTGGGAGATAAAGACCATATTTTAGAGCAGGTACTTCGGGAAGGTATTAGGGCCGATAGCTATACCGTTACGCAAAACAAAGCTAAGGAAGCACTTTTTTATGTACTGCACCAAAGTGGTAATAACACCTCACATATCGCACACAGTACAACCACAAAAGAGGCCGCTCACAAAGCAATACAAAAAACAATACAATATCTCGTTAACCTCAGTCAAAATAGTGAAGGTTTTTTTATGCTGGAGCATGTGCTATTGTTACCCCCTTACAGTGGAAATCATTTTGGATTTGATATAATACTCTCTAGCTTAGACCCAAAAATAGATATTACACTCACCCAAGTAGAAACAACTGCTTTTGCAGAGCGCAATGCCACAATCGCACAATTACATCAAGGGCTTATAGACCAAACCATCCTCTTAGAGACCCAAAAAACCTCTGCTGGTTATGTCCTTACTTTAAGCCATACTGAAGGTACGGTTTTGGCAGTATCGAAACACGCTAAAGCCTCAAAAACAGAACTAGAAGCACAACGCAGACAACTTCAAAATGAAGATTTCACACGAGCAAAAACAGCACTTGAAGCCGCAACGGTTTGTCAGGTTTATTACAAAGAACACGCAGTAGAAGAGCGCTTTTTCTCTTTCAGACTAAGTTTTATAATGCCCTCATGGCCAGTACGCTTTCAAAACCCTAATTTTAGAAGTAGTTTTGAAAATACCTGCTACGAAAACGTTCCTATTCATATCTATTCCAGTACCCATTGGCTCCCTTACCAACAGATGTTAGATTTTGAAAACCATTACTTCAAGTGGCTTGCTATATTGCAAGAAGACCCTACATCTGAAGCCTTTCTCTACAACGCATACGAACTCATACAACAGTTGCAACAATTTGGCAGCAAATACTAGTGATTTTTGAAAATTCCTGAAACACATATTATTAAAAGCTTAACCTATTCACTCTCCCTAGATGATGAAGAAGAAGCGCATGCCTATCCATCTAAAATTAGCCGTATGCAAGCGCATCACATTGAAGTCCTCTTAACTAAAGTCATGGATGCGTATCATAGTCCAGAATATCTCGATCAATACGATAGCATTACATTAGAATTGGGCACAATACCTGCATCTAACTTTGAAACAGAGCTCCGTTATAAAATCGAAGAGCATTTTAGCGCATTTTTTAAAACCAACATAACATTGCATGATACGCTTGTAAACGGCAAACGTACGGCATTAAAACATACACAATTAGACCACCTATTGTTCTTCCTAAAATATGGACATTTACCTTGGGCTGCAGCAACGGGTCTTAGTCCAAAAACACTATTAATCAACGCACTACAACACCATAAAGACACTCTTATTGCGCATTTAAAAACTTTAGGACTAAAAGCTGGCAGCAAACAACGTTTAATCACACAATTCGACGACGCAACTTTAGAATCTCTTACAGAAGCCATTTTAAAAGACGAAGGCCCTTTGATTAATGCAGCGCGCCAAGAACTCACAAACTATCAAAAGTATACACCTATCTCTAACGTAAATGCCTCTCAATTTCGATTGGCCGTTTGGGAACTCACTCTAGAATATGTTTTAACAACCACCAAAGGCATTTCTAACGGCATGCGTTTTTTAAGCTATCTCATGCCTAAAATTGCGTTGCGCTATAATCTTAGTTATAAGGACTTATTGAAACATATCGCTTTAGGCATCCTAGAAAATACAAAGCCTCAAAACTCTAAATCGGTATTCGAACAACTTATCCTTACCCTTTACGGCAAAATAGAAACGGCACACAGCAAGCTGCAATTAAAAACCGCAGATACTGATGAAAATTTTATAAGCATCTTAGCCTTTTTTTTAAAACACGAAGCCTTACCTGCTTACTGCACAATACAAAGTGCCTCTGTTTTTTACGAACAACTAAAAGCAACCTTGTACCAAGATAAAGAGGCTTTTTACACCTTGTTTTTTTCCAATTTAAAAACGACACCATCTCAATGTATATCTGCTATAAAGCAGTTTCCTAATACTTTAATTAATACCATTATCGCAAATGCAAACTCTAACGTATTTAGTGAGGCATTGGCATTTTATAAAATGCTAAATACTACAGCGCAGCATTTACAAATTACCTCTATTACGCTTAACGCCTTAAACGCCCATTTTGGGATAATTGTATTGGATGCTTATAGTAAAAACACCAACACATCCAACCTTAGTGTTGTGTTAGTTTTAGACCAAATTGTAAGGACTCAACCTATTGATGCTGGATTCCTTCAAATCTTAAAACATACAGCACAACTCCCTAAGTTTACGGCCAAACAAGATGTTTTACAGTCTATAGCCGCATTAACCACGTTACCTTTAGAGTCTTCTTCTAAGCGTTTCATCCCGAGTTTAACAACCTATGCAAAGCGCCTTTATACCTATTACCAAGGCAAACGCACTTTAACTTTAGAACAATTTGAAATGGAATTGTCACGGCAAGCCTATTTTAGAGCGACCTCTTATAAACTTGCACTTTCATTATTAGAAACTTACAACAAACAACAGGCTGCTACTGTTGAGACTTTAAGTGAATGGATACGTCTTCGTTTAATCCCTCTAGAAACAAAAGGCACCTCTAAAGCCGTTTTAATTGCAGAAGTCACCCAACTATTACAGCTCACCGCTGCTGCGCCTAAACTGTTAAAAGCTGTAAGCCAAACCCAAAATGCACTCGCTACAACAAATACTTCGACATTAAACACTTCAAAACCAAAAAACAGCATCCCTAAAAGGGCCTGCAAACAATTCATCCAAGCTCTTAATCATGCCTTTTTTAAACGTTCAACACAAGATTTATATGTACATGTTAGGGCCTTACTTTTGGCATTTTCTAAAGAATACGAGGTTAGCGAAACCACTGTTCTAAGCAAACTTAAAACAGAAGCACCACAATATAGTTATCGCATTTTAAAACATATCATATCTACAAACGCCAGTACAGTAGCAAATAAGCATACGGCTTTATATGACTTAGAATTATACTGTTTTTATGCTAAGTATGGTAAATTACCTTGGTGGTCTGCCTCTAATATGCTTACAGACCTACAACATACTTTTAATGCAGTATTACAGATTTACCCTGAAAAATTCATTGCCAATTTTAAAACATCATCTCATCAATCTCTATTAATGGCGCTTGTAGATAGCGCGATTTTTAATAGTATACTTATGCATGTGCACCCTAGAACAGGAACAGCTATCGTTGGTGTTTTTAAAGTTTTTGAAACCCTCTTAAAAAAAGACTTGTCTGGCATTAAACGGGCTACTTTAGCATTTACAACAACGCTTAAGCATGAGGTCTTAAAAATGGCGTTACAAACAAACACTCTAGAATGTGTTGCTGTTGCTAAACACCTTACGTTGCTGTGTGCCAAAAATATGACCCTGCCTAAAGCGCACATCCACCAATTATTATTGGGCAGGTTACAAGCCTTTCATACACATTATGAAGTGCTTCAACCCGTTATTCAATGGCTGTCTCATACTGTAAGCTTACCCGATACACCTGTACTCAATACCATAACTGCAAAAGCTAGCTTAGAAGATTGGAAAGCTACATTTGCTGTTACAGATGCACAGGCCTTAGTGGGGACTTTACACCGTTTTTATAAAGACCAACCGGAGATTTTTTATTCGTATTTAAGACAAATTACCTTTAGAACTCAACTTATAAAACAACTAAATTTTAGTACCCAAAAGCGACTACTTACTTTACTTTTTCCTATTGCAGAGCACCATACACTACTGTTTTTTTTCGACACTTTTAAACAGCTACGTGGCGCTTTACAAACGCCTATTTACCAACAGTTCTGGACCAATTTTATAGATCTGCTCTTCTTAAACAGGGCCATCGTCCCTGAAAAAACTTGGACAACGACACTATGGACACGCCTTTATTTTGAAAGCATACAAAGCCTGTCGCAAACTGATACGTCTGCTGTTTTTGAAACCGTACTGCAAACAACCGCATCTCGAAATGTTGCGGTAACCAAAGCGCTAAAGCGTTTCATAAAAGAAGACACAACAGCTGCTACAAATGTAACAACAGTCCTAGAAGTCCTAGAAGAAGAAACCATTGGCGATGCTATTTTTATAGAGAATGCTGGACTCGTTATTTTAGGGCCTTATATCCCTATGTTATTTGAGCGTATGCAACTTACCACACAAGGTGCTTTTAACGACACCTATTGCCAATGTAAAGCTCTGTATGCATTACAGTACGCTGCTACAGGAACTCTAGACCATAACGAACAAGCACTTGCGCTTAATAAACTAATTTGTGGTATGCCACTTCACGCGCCAGTACGCGAGCTCCCCGAATTAACAGCTGCTGAAACCACACTTATCGATGGCATGCTTAACGCCATTATTTCGCATTGGAGTACCATTGGCAATACCTCTGTTGAAGGCTTAAGAAGCTCTTTTTTATACAGACCTGGACGCCTTATCATAGAAGAAAAAAAATACATCCTATCGGTTGAAGCACGCGCATTCGATATGCTTCTAGATAGCATTCCATGGACGATAGGACAATTAAAATTACATTGGATGCCACAATTAATAGAAGTCTTATGGAGAACTTAACACACAAACAAAGTGCCTACACTTTGCAAACAGACTTACTTTGGTTAGAAGCTGTTATAGAGGTGGCCTTGGCACTGTATTTTAAAACTGAAATTGAATACAATTCTATAAAAGAATTGCAACCGCCAGCAATTGCCCCCGAAGATACTTCGGGTTATGCCACTATTTTAAGGCAATTACAGCTAAGTTTTGAAGAGCGCCTTACACTTATCATGGGCTTAGTAAAAGCCATTAAACCCCAAAGTTTAGATGTATTCCTTATAAAAAACAAGTCTTTAGATACTGTTTTTTCTGAATTTGGAGGTGTTAAAAATGACAAACAGCATGGCTTTACTCCTACCCTCGAAACTGTTTGCTTTTTATTAGGTGGAGCCGATGATATTGACATTCGACTTCATTTTATGAAAATAATTTATGAAACCAATAGTCTTTATAAAGAAGGCGTTTTAGAATCTGTAAAACAACCTGTTACCCTTCAAGACCCCATACAGATTTCAGATGAATATTTAGGTGTGATCATCACCAATACCCCCTACACACCACAATACAGCTCTAAATTTCCTGCTAAGGCCATTAGCACAAAGCTTACATGGGAAGACCTGGTTCTCGAAACTAATGTAAAACACCAATTGGAAGAGGTTAAACAGTGGCTTAAACACAGCCATCTTATACTCAACCAATGGCACTTAGATAAAACCTTAAAACCAGGCTATCGGGTGTTGTTTTATGGGCCTCCAGGCACAGGAAAAACCTTAGCTGCTACTTTGTTAGGTCAAGCCATTTCGGCTCCTGTTTATAGAATTGATTTGTCTATGGTGGTTTCCAAATACATTGGCGAAACCGAAAAAAATCTAGGGCATTTATTCGATACTGCTGCCGCTAAACATTGGATCCTCTTTTTTGATGAAGCAGATGCCTTATTTAGCAAACGTACCGATACCAATACCTCTAACGACAGACACGCCAACCAAGAAGTAGCTTATTTGCTTCAGCGTGTTGAAAGTTTTGATGGCCTTGTGATATTAGCAACCAATTTACAAACCAATATTGATGAAGCTTTTTTAAGGCGGTTTCAAAATACCATTAAATTTAGTAAACCCAAGTACAAAGAGCGCAAACGCTTGTGGCAAAACTTGCTAAGTGCTAACTTTGAGCTTGAGAATGAGGCCGAAGTTATAGATACCATTGCCACGACTTACGAATTGTCTGGTGGAGAAATGATAAATGTGCTGCGTTATTGTGCCATTAAAGCCGCGCAGAGCGGTGCCAAAAAAATAACTTATGCCGCTATCATGACTGGTATTAAAAGAGAATACGAAAAATCGAATAAAACCTTTAATTAATAAATAAACTATGGGAAATTTAGCCTGCAGTGGCGCATCTTTAAGCTGTTCGTTTGGAACCGCAACATCTACGCTCACCATATTACCAACAAACGAAGTTAACGCAGATAGCATGCCTGCGGCAACGGTAGAAGATTATATCCCTTTGGTGAATATCATGTCTTTTGGCGAATGCTCTTCTGAAACCAATCCAGAAGTTATTGCTGCTACGGCTGCTGCTAATGGCGTAGAAACCCCTGCCCCATGTGTTCCCGCAACAACAACCCCTTGGTCGCCAGGCATTGCCGATGTTAAAATTGGCGGCTTTAATGCATTAGATAACAGCAGTACTTGCGCCTGTATGTGGGCTGGTGAAATTTCATTTTCCGATGCTGGAGAAGAAGATGTCACCTTAAGCTAGTATGCTCCTACTAACGATTATGAAAAAGATAATGCTTTACATAGAACAGCTTTTAGAACATCCGTTTCTCAATCTTATTGTTGCTATAGGTCTCATTGCTATAGGCATAGAAGAATTGTATAAAGAAGGGGTTTTGCAAGCATCACTGCATTGGAAACACGGCATGAGTCTTTATGGCCTCTTGGTACTCATTCAATCTCTTGTAAAAATTGCCAAAGGCAGTGTAAAACTTTACAAAGGAAATTTAAGTAAACACTAAGCACATGACACGTTGTTCAACATTCATGAAACGCCAAAAGCTATTTCTTCAAAAGAAAAAAGTTTTGTAATTTTCCAAATTGTATGCTGCTTTAACCCAGATTATGCATTGGGACATCGTCATGAGGCTTTCAACTGCCATAAACACTACTGTTTTCTTAATTTTTGCCTAGTATCACTACGGTTAAATTAAAAAACATAGCCTAGCGCTAGTGTTTGCAGCAATTGAAAGCCGTAATAGATTTTATAATGACTAACCTGGGTTTAACCCTTGCACCAAACCTTATCTCTTTTTAATTAATACCACTATCTCATGCTATTACCAAAGAAAAAATTATGGCTTTTATTAATTGTAATTGGCACCATCGTTATGGGCTGCAAAACACAATTAGCTCCAGAATACGATAGGGCTATTGTAAAAACCGTAACGACTGTAAGTGAACAGTCCATGCGTTTTTTCTCTAGTGTCTCCAAAGGCACAACCCCAGATACATATCCTGTACGCGAAGCCACTTACGACGTCTTAATTGGGACTTACGATGCGCTACGCATTAAAGCCAAAGCGCGTCCTATCCCCAAACATGTCGCTACCAAAAAAATAAATGCATTGTTAGGTTCTAGAGGGACTGCCCTTTCTGGTGATTATCCAAGTGCTTTTGCTTTTGAACAAATTTCTAAAACATTTCAAAAAATGAAGGAAAAAGATAAAGCTTCGGGGATCAAACCTACGGCAATGGACGCCTTTAAAGGTCAGGTACAAATATTTCTAGACCAAGCACTAACCTACGAAAGCTTTTTAAAACGCTAATTATATGGAACTAAATTTAGTAAAAATCATCGATAGCATAAAAGATGTTGCTACCACTATCTTAGACAAAGACATTACCACGGTAAGAGGCTTTAGCGAACGGCAAATAGAAGCCATTGCCAAGCAAACTGTCATTATTAAAAAAGGCATTTTAAATGGAGATATCGACGAGGATTTAAAAGAGTTTTTCTTCGATGGTTTGGAAGCCATGGCCTTAAACTTTGTAAATACATTAAAAGGGATTTTAGCGGTAACCAAAAAATGTGGAATGCTATTACAGAGCAACTTTTACGCATTATAGCTTCTGCAACTTAATAATTACGCACAAAGCACAGATATAATACGGATTAAAACGCCACAACACTCGATTTAAAGAACAATATACTATTAGTACACGGCTTTAAGCTTATAAGATGCTACAACCGAAGCATCCCATACTTGAGCTTCTATATACTTATCATATTTTAAATGTTCTTCCGTTTTAGATGTCTCATGCGAAGGCAGGCCATACGTTTGTACTAAAGCCTCCATTTCCTCTAATAAAAAAAGGCGTCCGTTACATGCTTTTCGATATATTTTAAGTTTAGGCTCATCGTGAAACTGATACGATACCATACTGTCTGGATACGTAAAACTAAGATGGTTTGGGTCGAATTCTGCCAATGGAATTTTAATCACCGCTGGTTTTAGATACCATGATGTCACCCATTCACATGGACCTAAGGTGAAATAAAAAGGATCATCTCTGGTAGGCTTTCCGCCTTTCTCTAAAAACTGTGCCTTAAGACGCCGTTCTAATGCAAATCTTAGATCGATATAAGTATCAGGCCTCTTACTATTCCAACCTGCAGTAATACTTTTTTGTATTTGCTTCGCCTTATCGAAACCTTCGGTTGTTATGTTTCGAAAAGGCCCGCTATCCTGCTCGTAATAGTGGTATAAATACTTGGGTAGTGGCATTAAAAAGATAAATTAAAATTCTAAATCTAAGAGTTTTGTATTCAAGAATATTTTAGCATTAGGGCACACCTTACGCATCACTAAAGACCTAACTAATCTTGCTTAATTATAATTTTAATGTCTAATATAAGGCATTTTTAAACTCAAAACACGGCTTTCATGCATTTTAATGCAACTGTAGAAAATTAAGTGCAACGATTAAATTCAAAAATAGATCTGTATTAATGAATCTATAACATTTTTTTTAGCAGATAAGTGTTTCAATCGTTCTAAGGTATAAGGTTTACCATTAAAATAAATATAATTCTTATCATGAACTAAAGCTTGTTTTTTTCCATTTTGAGCTCTAATAAAACTGCTTTTAAATGATTTTGCATCTGCATTTTTAATTTTAATACCTTTCCAATACACACGTGTAACATCTTTAATATAAAGACTGTCAATTATAACAATTTCGTTTTGTTTTAAACTTAATTCGTAAAATGGAGGGTAACCAATAGGATAATCTCGATAAACATATATCTTTTTATCATCTAAGAAGTATGTATCTGTACTTTTAAACGTTTTAAATGAATCTATATCAACTACATCTTTAATTAATTTAATGCCATCATCAAGAGTTCCTACTTCTTTGATAAAAGCAAAAGGTAATTTTTCGCATTCAGTCAATTCTCCTCCTAATGGGCTATCTAAAATGGTCTGTTTTCTTTTTAAATAAATATTTGAAAGCGAATCTTTGTAGAGTACATCTTTTACAACTTCAGCATATAAAGAAGCATCATTTTTACATTTTACTGTATGTTTTGCACTTTTTAAAGTATCCTTTTTTATAGAAGCTTCTGTACCAATCGTTTTTACTTTAGTTGTACAACTAACAAAAAAAAACAGCATTGATAAGGTATATATAATTATTGTTGCCTTTGTATTTTCCATAATAATATATTTTTTGCATGGTGATTTTTACTTCTCCAAAATGCTTTTGAAAGCGTTATAAAAGTTTCATCTATTTCTTTAAGACCTTTGTACCTTAATTAGAAATTCATATTTAAAATTTCAATAATTGTACATGCTTATTAAAAAAACACTAATCCAGTTGTACTTTTACAGAATGCAACATCCTTATATTTAAATGACTTAGATCTAATTTGAAATCACAAAAATTTTTATATCTTTTCAATAAACCATACATTTTAATGCCTCTATCTAGAGTTGTTCTATTTTCATAATTGGCATGAATACTATTTCTAAAATTAAAATTAATAGAGTCATTAACAGTAATTCCAAATCTTGTAATCTTATCAATATCCTTATCAGATTTAACAGTAACCTTTATGGAATCAATTTTAGTGTTAGATCCCGAAATGTCTTTAAAATGTACATTTGTATCTGTAAAAGCAGGATAATCTAAATAGGTCTCTTCCATATTTATAAGAGAAAGAGAATTTTCATAGGTATATAAATGTGATAGTATATTTTTACCCATATGACGCCCTATGGTTTGCACAGTTAAATAGTTTATAGAATCCATTTTTTCATGACCAATATTTAAAGATGTATAAACCTCTTTTAGGTCATTAATTTCAAATTTAGGGTTACTAATTTGACTGATAAAAGCAGTAGTATCTTTACTTATGTATGCAGCCTCAATAATAAGCCCCTTTAACTTATAATCGTCATAATTTTTAAACGAGCGTTCGTCTAATTTAAATGTTACAGCTATAGAATCTATATATCGGTTTTTGTGATAAGAAAATTTAATATCGCTTTTTAAACTAGCATTAGCCTCAAAATAATCGGTACGTTCCTTAGCTTCTTTACGATTCTTGGATGAGCAACTACTTAAAATGAATACTAGTAATGCTAAATGTATTAATTGGTATTTCTTCATTTTAATCCATTGTTTGTATTGCCTGCCGTACTGTTACTAGTCAATACATATTCACCATTAAACTCTATTACAATAAACGTTTTAGGCGGTTCATGACTAAATAAGCATTAATCCAAATTCATTTTAGATTTTTAACTTTTAGTTATTCAGGAAAATACTTTTTTAAGATAGAATCATTTATGAAAAAAAGATTCTCGGCTTGAGATTTATTCAAAACTGAAAGTCCACTATAAATAGTTGTACCATCATAACCTAAAGTAGCATCCCATTCAGAATCTGTTCTTAAGGCATTAAATGTTTTAAATTCTTCTGAATTTACATTTTTAAGCTTCTCTCCTCTCCAATAAATACTGCTTTTTAGCTTTAAATAGCCCCCTCCAATTAATTTAAATTCATTTTTATTTCCAACTCTCTCAAGAATAGACTTTTCATTTGACAGATATGACAAAACATACACATAATTATTGTCGATAAAATAATTATCGATAGGGTTAGAAAGATAATACTCATTTTTAACACCTTCTTTATATGCAAGTGAGGTATTTAAATTTTGGAAAGATTTTTTATCTATAATTTTATGCGACGAAACTATTTTTCCATCGATATCTTTAACCTTCTCTACTGCTATAGTATCAATTAATATTTGATTTTTTGCATTTGTATGATGCTCTGTTTCTCCTTCATATTTTACCCCAAAACAAATTACTAATAAGACTAAACTCAAAGTTAAAACTATTGCTATTTTCTTTGAATTTTCCATAAAAACGTATTTGTTCCATCCCATTTTAAATGCTTATCATTATTGTTTAAAGTATGAGATGTATATCTATTTAAACAAGTATTGGCAAAAGTCCATTTACTTTGCCTCAAAATACCATCTGCAACAGTATTTAAGTTTCCTCTAGAAGAAGTAATACCATGCTGATCATAAATAGTATATTTTGAGGATTTCTTATCTGTGTATTCTATAACCAGTAATAATGTGTGAAAACCTTCGGTAACCGTTAAATAAAAAACATGAAACCCCTTACGTTCGCCAACAATATTTATAATATTATCATTGAGTTCTTTTTCTGCTCCTGGTTTAAAACTTAAAATCGAGGTTATTGCGGATTTATAGGTAAGCTTATCTTTTATTGTTTTCCTTACACCATGATTAATTTTATATTTATTAAATGAAATTTTATTCTTAACAAAACCTAATGAATGAAATTTTTCACCTCTATCAATGGCATTTAGTCCTGAAAAACCTATCGAATTTTTATGTTTATGATTAACCCTGTCAACGCTGTAGAAATTACTGTTATCCAATAACAATTCTGACAATCCCCTTTCTGCTGCTTGCATACAGTAGTTTTCATCATATTCAGGGTGAGTTGCTGCATCTGCAAATGGTATAAGAAATTCGTTTTCATCAATTAATCTTGTAATCTCTTTTAAACTAAAAACATCTCTATCATATACATAAAAAACAATCTGCACCCGCCCACAAAACACATTTTCATATTCGCCTTTATTAAAATCGTCTTCGTTATCATTGGCAAAAAAATCAATATAAAATGTTTTGGTTTCTTTACTATCAATATCTAAAGTAAGTTGGAAGGTGTCCCCATATTTTTGCTTTAGTTTGGTAGCACTAGTAATTCGTATCCCAGGGTCTGTAATCGATAATTTAGGTTCTATATAACCATCGCCATCCCAAGTTTCTGTACTGCCTTTGGTTACTTTAAATTCAAGTTCTAATGTGGTTTTATCGGTAGTGAGCTCTTGTAAGATATAGCTGCGCTTATCGGCATCCAAATGCTTAGACAAGGTCACCTGCGTTTCGGTAGGAGCTAATTCATCCCCCTTAATCTCAAAGGTATTGTTTTGTACGTCCTTTACCTTTTCGGGTACAATTTCGACCAGAGGTAAAAACTCGTCTACCTCTAAAGGTGGAAATGTAAAGGTTCTGTTCGTTTTCCCTTTTACTGTAATTATAGGCATATTAGTATTTTTTTAAGGTTTTTAAAGGGATACGCATGGTATCTGCT
>CAZLTR010000002.1:0-21581 GCA_964562415.1 uncultured Hyunsoonleella sp.
CATCTTAGACGCTAAAAATTCGTCTCCTGTAAAACAATCAGGTAAGCTATTTAAAGTCTTTGCCAGACCTAATATTGAGATGTGCGATATTAGAAAAGTAAACGCTGTAGAAGCTTATATTCAAGACCAAAATTTAGATCGTGAAATTATAGAACAAACAGAAATACAGGTAAAATATTCTGGCTATATCGCCAAAGAAAAAAATAATGCAGATAAATTAAGCCGATTAGAGTACGTTAAAATTCCAGAGAATTTTGACTATTCTCAAATTAAATCTATGAGTTTTGAAGCTAGAGAAAAATTAAAAAAAATACAGCCCACAACAGTATCTCAAGCTTCTAGAATAAGTGGTGTATCCCCTAATGATATCTCTGTACTTTTAGTTTATATGGGGCGTTAGTCACTTCAAATTTTTACAATGTTCCACGTGGAACATGAAACCAAATCTATTATTATACAATGAAAAAACTATTTTTAGTACTAATCACCTTCTCATTTGTTACTACAGTAAATTCTCAAATTCTCAAATTAGGAATCAAAGGAGGAGCCTCTGTGGTTAATTTTGTTGGTGATGATGCCAACAATACAGAAAGCTTTGTAACCTTTCATGCTGGTGCTGTATCCGAACTAAAACTTAGTAAAAAGTTTGCGTTACAACCAGAACTTATTTATTCGCAACAGGGTAGTTCCAGAACAACAAGAACCGAAACACCTATAGAATCATCTTTAAATTTTTCAGATATAGAACTATCATATGTTCAAGTTCCTCTCTTGGCAAAATTTTATATCACAAATAAATTAAGTTTTGAAGTTGGACCAAGAATTGGTTTTTTACTTTCTGCTAAAGATGATTTTAGTTTCCGTACAGATAACAATAGAACAGAAGGTGAGGTAGATATTAAAGACAGTATAAAGAATGCTGATTTGTCATTTGTTCTAAGTTTAAGTCATTTCTTTGGAAAGAAATTTTTTGTAAATACACGATACAATATTGGTACTTCTAATATTTTTGAAGATGACACCAATATTAAAAATGCCGTATTCCAATGCTCTATTGGCTACCTGTTTTTAAACTTATAAAAATTTAATATTGAAAGTAAAAGATCATTCTGTTTCTGGTGAAACATTCGAATTAGTAACTCATAAAACTTATGGTTTTTTAGAAACCCAACCCAAACCTTCTTTAGAAGATTTACCTAGATATTATGAAAGTGAAGATTATATTTCACATACCGATACCAAAAGAAATCTATTTGAAAAGGTATACCATCTCGTAAGACGCATTGCTTTAAATCAAAAAATAAAACGTATCAATAGCCATGTCTCCAACTCAAAACAACTGTTAGATTTTGGTTGTGGTACCGGCGATTTTCTTGAAGCTGCAAAACATAATCAATGGCAGGTAACTGGTATCGAACCCAACCCACAGGCTCGTGCTATAGCAAACCAAAAAACAAATAATGCAGTATTTGGCTCTAAGGATTTTGAAACCCTAAAAGCCAATAGCTTTGATGTAATTACACTTTGGCACGTTTTAGAACATGTTCCAAACTTAGAAGAAAAACTAAAAAACTTTAAAACCTTACTTAAACCTAATGGTGTATTAATCATAGCTGTTCCTAATTACAAAAGTTATGATGCCAACTATTATAAATCATTTTGGGCTGCTTATGATGTGCCTAGACATTTATGGCATTTTAATAAAACTTCCATTTCTAAACTGGTTTCTAAATTCAACTTTAAATTAGTAAAAATAAGTCCCATGTGGTTTGATGCCTTTTATGTTAGTTTACTTTCCGAAAAATATAAGTCTGGCAAAATGAATCCGTTTAAAAGTATTTTTATAGGCCTACTATCAAACCTTAAAGCTTTTCGTACTAAAGAAGCTTCGTCTTTAATTTATACCATAAAAAAAGAATAAAACACATTTTAAGAGCCTCTAGTTTGTTTTTTTTAACAACACTATATAGATTGCTTTTTTTTGTTTAAATAGCCTTAAAACGCTTTATTTTAATCTGTTTTAAATAACCTCTCCTTATAACAACTTAAAAAATGATTGATTTTAATTATATGTTAAAATCAAAAGAATTTGCTAACCGTATTTCTCATACTTTGCTACATTTGCTCAACTTTAAAACTCACTCAAAAATGAAAAATATAATTTACGTATTAATAGCAACTCTTGTTATGGTCTCTTGTCAAAAACCAAATAAAATTGGTTACATAGATAATGGCACTGTAATAAATGACTATCAAGCTAAAAAAGATGTAGAAGCAAAATTCAAAACAAAAGATGAAGCTTTTAAGAAAAAAACAGATAGCATAGGTCAGGCATTTCAATTAGAAGCACAAAAAGGACAATTGGAAGCTCAAAACCTTGCAAAGCGTAATAAAAGAAAACAAGCGGAAGAACTTATGGTGGGCTTGCAACAAAAGCAACAAGTACTACAACAACAAATGCAATTTGAACAACAGCAACTTAGCCAAGCATTTCAATCGGAAATTGATACTCTTATTATAAAAGTGAAAGATTTTGTAAAAGACTACGGCAAGAAAAATGGGTATACGTATATCTTAGGCACTAGCGACGCTGCTGCCTCTGTGCTTTATGGAACCGATGAGAATGATCTTACCCAAACTGTTTTAGAAGCTTTAAACGCCGAGTACACTAAGAAATAATTTCAATAACATATTAGAATGACTAAAGTCGAGCAATAAGCTCGACTTTTTTTATGCCTAAAAAAAAATTTATGCAACCCTTCAAAATTAAATCTGTCATTACAAGTGTCAATCATCAATCAAAACGGATTAATCATCCGCTAAACGAACAGAATTATGAAACATATATTTCTAGGCGTCTGCCTATTTGTAAACTTATTCTTAGCTGCTCAAAACACATATAATATTAGGGGTGTTGTTAAGGATTCAGAAAACGGTGAAACACTTATGGGTGCCACCGTTTTCTTTAAAAACACCAAAAATGGCACCATAACAAATACCTATGGATTTTACACCTTAGCTGCTAAAGAAGGTGATTATACCTTAGCTGTATCGTATATGGGTTATCAATCTATACAAAAGGTTATAAACTTAAACGAAAATTTAACTTTAGATTTTGAGCTGAATAGGGCTGAAGAACGGCTTGAAGAGATCGTTGTTACTGCAAACGAGCCAGAGCGTGTTAATATTAAAAAGCCGCAAATGAGTGTTTCCAAGCTTAGTGCCGCTACTATTAAACAAATACCAGCTGTTTTGGGCGAAGTCGATGTTATTAAATCAATACAAATGCTACCAGGTGTCACTAACTCTGGAGAAGGCACCGGAGGCTTTAATGTGAGGGGTGGGGCAGTAGATCAAAATCTCGTATTGCTAGATGAAGCCGTCATATATAATACCTCTCACTTTTTTGGATTCTTCTCTGTATTTAATAACGATGCCATTAAAAACGTAAAACTTTACAAAGGGGATATCCCTGCTAAATTTGGCGGACGTGTATCTTCGGTGTTAGATGTACACCAAAAGGATGGCAATAGCAAGACCTTTAGAGTTAATGGAGGTGTTGGCTTAATTTCAAGCAGATTAACCGCAGAAGGACCTCTATTTAGCGATAAGGGCTCGTTTTTAATAGCAGGAAGGTCTTCTTATGCACATTTATTAATGAAAACTATACCAGAACTAAAGGATGATAAAATATCCTTTTATGATTTGAATCTTAAAACAAACTATAACATAAATAAAAACAATAAGTTATTTCTTTCTGGATACTTTGGAAGAGACTTTTTCAATCTCTCCAATATATTTAAAAATAACTATGGTAATGCATCGGGAAATCTTAGGTGGAACCATGTGTTTAATGACAAATTATTTTCTAATCTATCCTTAATTTACAGCAAATATGATTACCAAGTCGTTATTGATTTTGTAGAATTAGATTGGATCGCTGATATTAAAAATTACAATCTAAAATATGATTTTGGATATTATGTCAACAACAAACTAAAAATAAACTTTGGAGCCAGTACAATTCTCTATAATTTAAATCCTGGCGAAATAAAACCAACCTCTAATACATCGCCTATAAACACATTTAAATTGGATGAAAAAAATGCCTTAGAAAGTGGTTTGTATGTAGGTGCAGAACATCAAGTATCAAATAAATTGACTCTAAATTATGGCCTAAGATACAGTAGATTTAATAGGCTTGGTGGTCAAAATATAGCAAGCTATGTCGATAATCAACCCCTAGTATATAATACCACTATAGGCCTCTATGAGGAAGGTGAAATTTCTAGTAATACCTTCTTCGAAAAAGATGAAAGTATAAAAACCTTTAATAATTTAGAACCTAGACTTGGCTTATCCTACCAACTAAACACATCGTCTTCTGTAAAAGCAAGTTATACTAAAGCAACACAATATTTACACTTGCTCTCCAATACTGCCGCTGTCTCACCTTTAGATGTGTGGACTCCTAGTGGTAAATACATAAAACCACAAAAATCTAATCAATACGCCATAGGTTATTATAAAAATTTGAAAAACAATACTTTTTCTTTAGAAGTTGAAACCTACTATAAAACTATAAACAATCGCATTGACTATGTAGATGGCTCTCAACTTTTAGGAACCAATACCATAGAAACAGAAATTTTAAATGGTGAGGCCAGAGCTTACGGTTTAGAGTTTTTATTCAAAAAAAATAAAGGCCGTTTTACAGGTTGGTTCGCCTATACCTTATCTAAATCTGAACAAAGAACTCTAGGAGGAAACGCAGGTGGACCAGGTATAAATAAAGGCAACTGGTACAACACACCCTATGATAGAACCCATGATATATCTGTAACAGGAACCTATGCCTTAAACAAAAAATGGCGCTTTAGTGCTAATGCCGTTTATCAAACTGGTCGTCCAGTTACCTATCCCGATGGACAATACAAATACCAAGACTTATCCATTGCTAGTTTTTCAAATAGAAATGCAAACCGATTACCAGCGTATCACCGCTTAGACCTATCGGCAACTTACACTCCAAGAAAAAACCCTAATAAAAAATTAAAAAGTGAATGGATATTTGGTATTTACAATGTGTATCACCGCAAAAATGCAGCTTCTATTAGCTTTGCCCAAAACCAAGATACGGGTGTAAATGAAGCTACAAGAACATCCATATTCGGCATTATTCCATCCATAACTTATAATTTCAAATTTTAAAATAGAACTTATGAAACCTTATATAAAACTCTTTTTAGTACTACTTTTTACTGTATATCTGTCTTGCGAAGATGTTATAGATCTAGATGTTCCAACTGCAAAACCAAGATTAGTAATCGATGCCGCACTAGATTGGCAAAAAGGCAGTTCTGGTAATAACCAAAGCATAACATTAAGTACGTCTACGGCATATTTTGATAACAGCGCTAACCAAATGGTAACAGATGCACGTGTTAAAGTAACCAATACGAATAGTAATGTAGAATATGTTTTTTTAAACCAAAATGATGGTACCTATACCATATCTAATTTCATTCCTGTTGTAAACGATACCTACCGTTTAGATATCGTTTATAATAACGAAACCTACACGGCTACAGAAACACTAAAATCTGTAGCACCTATAAAAAACGTTGAACAATCTTTAGAAAATGAGCGTGAGAATGCCGTTTTAGAGGTATCTCTCTTTTGGGATGATCCTGAAAATGAAACCAATTTTTACTTAATTAGACTTGCAGAAGAAGAGGATATCATACCTTATTATGAATACTATCCTGACGAATTTGTTAATGGCAATACCCTCGAAGCTTCTTTTGAAAAAGAACGTGACGACGATGACGAATTTGCCGAGTTTAATCCTGGAGATGTTGTTAATTTAAAACTATTTGGCATCTCACAGCAATACAACAATTACATAAGCCTTTTGTTAGACCAACACGAAAATGGTGGCAATCAATTTAGCCCAATACCAGTACAATTAAAAGGCAACTGTATCAACACAAACACACCCGAAAATTACGCTTTTGGCTATTTTCGTCTTTCAGAATTCGATGTCGTAACCTACACATTCGAATAAAACGAATGTTCAAAATTAAAAATTATCGAAGCGCTTACTTTTGCAAGTTTACTAACTTTTAAAGTTGATGCATCAAAAATAAATACACCCAGACTAAATTAATTGTAACTTTCGTGCAACCCTTATTTTTTTGTACTGTCTTTTAAAATGAACTCATCTTGACGTTTTGTTTTTAACCGAAAATAAGTTGAAATTTAACCAGATGAGGCACTTTTTGAAGCTCATAGCAGCGCTACGAACAAAAAAAGTAACGAAATAGGGGTGAATTTTAGCCATTTTTTAGGAAATAGAAAACGTCAAGATGAGTTCAATAACAAATGTAATGTAAAACCATTTTTGCAAACCAAACATAGTGTCTCAGCAACTACTATTTACACATAAAGATCTTATTGAAAAAAGTAAACTAGGCGACCGTAAAACCCAGTATAAACTATATACACTTTACGTAAATGCTATGTTTAATGTGTGCATACGTATAGTTAAAAGCAAAGAAGATGCCGAAGATATTTTACAAGAAAGTTTTATCGATGCTTTTAAAAATTTAAAAAGCTTTAGATACGAAAGCACTTTTGGTGCTTGGTTAAAACGTATCGTTATTAATAAGAGTATTAACCATTTAAAATTAAAACGTATTCCTTTAGTCGCTTTAGATAGCTATACCAACTGGGAGATAGAGCAAGAAGACAGTATAAAAGAAGAACAACTCGATGTGTCTAGTATAAAAAATGCGATAACACAATTGCCAGAAGGCTATCAAACCGTTATTAATTTGTATTTAATAGAAGGGTACGACCATGTAGAGATTAGTGAAATTTTAAGCATAAGTGCTTCTACTTCTAAATCTCAATACCACAGAGCAAAAAAGAAATTATTAGCTCTAATAAATTGAAACCAATGGATGAACTAAAAAAATATACCAACGCCCATAAAAAAGATTTCGATACTTACGATTTGGATGAATCAGATCAATTAAGACTATGGGGTAACATCGTATCTGAATTACCAGATACATCACCAAAAGTACGACCACTATGGAAGAAACCAGCACTTAGAGTAGCTGCAGGTATCGCTTTACTAATAAGCTGTACCTTGCTATACTTTACATCTCACATGCATCAAAATACGCCACACACTATCGTTAATCAAGAATTAAATGCTATAGACACCCACTACAAACTTTTAGTAAATAATCAGGTAGAATTAATAAAAAGTAACCCTCATTTATCTAAAGCAGATCAAGACGATTTTTTATCTCTTCTTGATGATTTAGATGCCGAATACAACGTACTTAAAGCAGAACTTAAATTAGGCATTAACAATGATAAAATTATTGAAGCTATAATAAATAACTACCGAAAAAAAATTCAACTCATGGAGGATGTATTGAAACGCTCTTACCCTCCTAAAAACGATTTTGATGATGAAGCAATTATTTTATAAAACCATTTTTTTTAGTGTTTTTATTTTAGTTTCTGGTACTATCATTAGTCAAAATAAACTAAGTAAAAACATAAAAAAAACATACCCGCTATCTCTTAATGGCGCATTATATTTAGATAATAAATATGGCGATATTCTTATAAATGGATGGGATGAAGACCGTATAGAAATACAGGTAAATATTGATGTTAAAGGAAAAAATATAGATAAAGCCAAGGCGCTTTTAGAACGAATTGATGCCAATTTTTTAGTAACAAATTCTCAAATTATTGTAAAGACTAAAATCGCAGAAAAAAACACGTCCTTTTTAAATAAATACATAAAAAAAATAGAACCACTCAATAGCGAAAAAACAAATTCAGATATTAATTATACCATTAACCTTCCTAAACATGCCGAAGTTGAAGTTTATAATAAATATGGTGATATTGTCATCTCTAATTGGAATGGCAAACTAAAAGCAAATGTGGCACATGGCGATTTAAGAATTATTGACAAAATAGATAATTCTAAACTTTCAATTACCTACGGTAAGTTAAATGCTAAAATTTTAAATCAAGCCAATATTACAGCAAAAAATGCAACCCTATCTATTGAAAATGCTCAAACCTTAAGATTAGATTCTAGTGGTTCAATCCTGCATTTAGAACAAATAGACCATTTAAATATAAATTCTAATAAAGATGATATTGAAATTAATGCAGTTCATACCGTTATAGGTGCTTCTAAATACTCTAAACTTTTATTACATAATATAGTTTCTAAATTAGATTTAAACCTAAATTTATCAGAATTAAGACTGTTAAAATTTAAAACATCTACACCCAAATTATATGTACAACAAAAGCTGTCTGATGTTTATGTTAACATTTCTAAAACAAATTTCAAATTTAATGCAGAGTTAGAGCAAGGCGTATTACGATTACCAAAAACAATGCAAAATATTAGCAGCACTCTTTTAGATGAAAAAAGAAAAATACGGCAAATAAATGCCACTTATGGCACTACTACCAACGGTGTTTTCGATTTAAAAGGATACAAAGGAATCATCATATTTAAAGAACTCTAATCAATCAAAAAATGAAACAGTTACTAACCATACTATTAATTTTTATTGCTTTTAATACTAGTGGTGCTCAAAAAAAGAAATCTAAAGAATATGTAGAATTTGATGATAGAAAAAACGTTGTTCATGGGATATATTTAGGCTTTAATGTACACTATGCCGAATTGCAAACACGAGGCACTAAAGAAGCTGTACTAGCCAATTTAAAATTTGCCTATGTCGCGAATCAAAAAATAGAAGTTGGTTTTGGAGTTACTGGTTTTTTTAATGAAAGAACAAATGATAGACCCGATCTATTTAATGGCGATAAAATAGCTCTAATTGGTGGTTATGCTGGACTCCATTTAGAGCCTATTTTATTTGGAAAACGTTTTATAAGCGTATCATTTCCTGTGCTCATTGGCGGTGGTGCAATTGGCTATTTTGGCAATAGTTTTACAGACGAATACGATGATATAAGAGATGAAGATTTCGATGACTTTTTTATTATAGAACCTGGTATTAATATCTTATATAATTTCTCAAGATTTACACAATTAGAAACAGGTATTAAATATAGAATTACCAGTAAATACGATCTATTGCCTTACGACCAAGGTCGTTTAAATGGCCTTTCCATAGGAGCTGGTTTAAAAATTGGTATTTTTAATTTAGGACGAAAGAAAAAAATAAAGGATGACTTTTAATTTGGTTTCTTATGCAGCAGTCTCGTTAACTTAATAGATAAATCTGTAAGAATAATTTTGGAATTGCCATTGCGTTCTATATGATATATAGCATCCTGAAGTTCATTGCTAATAGCCATAATGTTATTACCGTGCACATAAGGCGCAAAATTTTCTAATTTAAATTTTTCTGTTTTAGGCTCAAAAAACACCAAATCGGAAGCATTGTAATTCATCAATAAGGCCTGTCTAAAAAAGTCTAGACAAAAGTTTAAAAACTGTTTCTGCGTTTCACGCCCTGTTTTTGCTATATCCTCACTCCAAGATATAAGGTCAACAATCGCTGCTTTATTACCTTTTGCTTTAAAAGCACTGCGAATCCAAAAAATAAACCAAGTTTCAAATTGAATATCTTCAGAATCACTATACACTAAATCACAAGCTTTATTGTAATTGCCATTGGCTTGATTAGCTATTTTTGTGGCTTGTGATAGCTCTAAACTATACTGTTTTACCAAAGCATCTTTTATGTCATTTTCTGCTAAAGGTGGAAAATGCAAAATTTGACATCGGGAGCGAATGGTATTTATAATTTGCTCCTCATCTTCTGCTATTAACAAGAATATTGTTTGATTAGGTGGTTCTTCGATAAGCTTTAATAGCTTATTTGCACAAGCAATGTTCATTTTTTCAGCCATCCAAATTAACATCACTTTATAACCACCTTCATAAGATTTTAAAGTCAATGCCTTAACAATTTCATGAGCCTCATCAACTCCTATTTGACCTTGTTTATTATCAACCCCCAATAACTTATACCAATCGAATAAATTGCCATAAGGCTGTTCTTTTAAAAGTTGTCGCCATTCTTCTAAATAAAAACTAGATACAGGTTTACTTTTTACTTTGCTACTTGTAGTCACAGGAAAAGCAAAATGCAAATCTGGATGAGATATAGCATTAAACTTAAGATTGCATGCCGCATTTCCAGAGGTATTCTCACCATTACTATTACCGCATAAAATATATTGCGCATAAGCTATAGCCATTGGTAACGTACCAGAACCTTCTGGTCCTACAAACAACTGTGCATGCGGTATACGTTCATTATCGGCACTTTTTGTTAAATGTGCTTTAATATGTTCCTGCCCAAATATATCTGAAAATAACATCTCACAAACCTACATATTTTTTTAATGTCAATACACATACAACCTTCTAAAAAACTATTTTTATAACATAAGCTACAAAGTTTTGCAGACTACTCTCACTTTTTTAAATTTATAAGACAGCTTTAACATTTTATTACGCTTCGTTAAAAATAAACGACTAATTTTAATGCATAATTTAGGTTTAAATAACCGCTCACCAAAATGAATCAAAACGCTTTACTTTTTATACCAGATATTTCTGGTTTTACAGAGTTTGTACACCACACATCCTTAACCCATAGTAAACATATTATTTCGGAGCTTTTAGAAGTATTGTTAGACCATAATACCATACAGCTAGAATTAGCAGAAATAGAAGGTGATGCTTTATTTATGTATAAATTAAAAGATAGTATTGTACTATCTGAAATAGAAGCACAAATTAAAACCATGTATGTGGCCTTTCATACCTATCTAAAACGTTATGAATACCAACGTATATGCCATTGTGGCGCCTGTACATCGGCATACAACTTAAAATTAAAATTTGTAATTCATTACGGTACTATAGATTTTATAGAAGTAAGAGATTATAAAAAACCACATGGTGCCAATGTAATACAAGTACACCGTTTACTAAAAAATAAAGTACCCATAGAAGAATATGCCTTATTTACAAAAGCTGTAAAGCCAATAGTAAATACTGGAATTGAAAAACATATTTCTGCTACTTATGATTTTGGCGATATCACTTTTAGTTATGACGCTTTAGACCATCTAAAAACCGAAATTCCTGATATCCCTCTCATACCAGATGATGTTCCTAAACATAAACTTTTTGACAAAACCGAAGTTTTAAATTTGCCAATTAATGATTTATATGAAGTCATTAGCAACTTCGATTACCGCTTGCTTTGGGTAAAAGGAGTAGACCAATTAGAATATGAAAAAAATAAAGTAAACAGAGTAGGAGAAAAACACATGTGTCTTTTTAATAAAAACGACGATTTAGAACTCACCACTGTTACAAGAAAAGTAAAAAAAAATCAACTTGTTTATGGTGAATCTACAAGAAATGTACCTTTTACCAAGCGTTTTAATAGTTATTTTATTTTAGAAGAAATTGAAAGTGGACACACCAAATTAAATATAGAAGTTTTTGCAGATTTTAAGTTTTTTGGTCTATTAATGAAACCTTTGCTAAAAGTAAAACTCGAAAAAAATATCTCAAAAAATATTAAAGACTTGGTACTTTTAATAGACAGTGGCTTTACTTTAGGCTAAATCCTTAACTGTTTTCTTAAAAATATTATTCTATTCAAACGATTTCGTAATAAAACCCATTTTATGTAGGCGTTTAATTGGTTACATTTGTGCATCATATTTGTTAAAACAATAAAATAAAATACAAATGAAGACTCTTAATGATTTTAATTTTGAAAATAAAAAAGCACTAATTCGTGTAGATTTTAATGTACCCTTAAACGATAGTTTTGAAGTCACAGACGCTACAAGAATTATTTCTGCTAAACCAACAATTATTAAGATTTTAGAAGATGGTGGTAGCTGTATTTTAATGTCACACCTAGGACGTCCTAAAGGATTTCAAGACGAATTTTCTCTAAAGCACATTGTATCTAAGGTAGAAGATATCTTAGGCGTAGGGGTTAAATTTGTATCGAATTGTATTGGTGAAGACGCCGAAAAAGCTGCGGCAAATTTAGAACCAGGTGAAATTCTTTTATTAGAAAATTTACGTTACCATAAAGAAGAAACAGCAGGAGACAAAGCCTTCGCTGAACAATTATCTAAACTAGGTGATATTTATGTAAACGATGCTTTTGGTACAGCACACAGAGCACATGCCTCTACAACGATAGTAGCGCAATTCTTTGAAGGAAAAAAATGCTTTGGAAATTTATTAGCTCAAGAAATAGAAAGCATCGATAAAGTAATGCAAACTGGAGAAAAACCTGTATTAGCCATACTTGGTGGTGCTAAAGTCTCTTCTAAAATCACAATTATAGAAAACATTTTAGATAAAGTAGACCATCTCATTATTGGTGGGGGTATGGCATTTACTTTTGTAAAAGCGCAAGGTGGTAAAATAGGAAACTCTATCTGCGAAGATGATAAAATGGAGTTGGCCTTAGATATTTTAAAACAAGCTAAAGCAAAAAATGTACAAATACATATACCTGTAGATACAATTGCAGCAGATGATTTTAGTAACGATGCCAATACACAAATAGTAGATATTAGTGCCATTCCAGACGGTTGGGAAGGTGTAGACGCTGGTCCTAAATCTAGAGCTCAGTTCAATGAGGTCGTATTAGCATGTAAAACCATTTTATGGAATGGTCCATTAGGTGTTTTCGAAATGGAAAGCTTTGCTGCTGGTACTATCGCTTTAGGTAATTCTATTGCTGAAGCCACAAAGAACGGTGCTTTTTCTCTTGTAGGTGGTGGCGATTCTGTTGCAGCTGTAAAACAATTTAACTTCCAAGATAAAGTAAGCTATGTAAGTACTGGTGGAGGTGCTATGTTAGAAAGCTTAGAAGGCAAAACCTTACCTGGTATTGCCGCTATTTTAAGTTAAAATTAACGTAAAAAAAATAACAATAGACCTCATATGCCAGTTAATAGCTATGAGGTCTATTATTTTATAAGCATCATAATTTTTTAATTACCTTAAAAATTACGATTTTAGCTTTATTCAATTCGCATAAATTTCAATTAGCCTACTATTTTTTAATTGTTAATCGCTTTAGCCTGTACCTTAACTCGTCTGGTAAGAGCAACACATTACAGATATATTATTTTATGTACAACCGTTTTTTTACATATTGCTTAAGTTTAAGTAGTATGCTCTCCTTTGCGCAACTAAAAGACTCTATAACTCTAGCAACACCGCTAAGTAAAGATACTTTACAAACTACTAAAATATCGAGAAAAGTACCAAATAGCATCGCAAAAGATAGCTTCAATATCAAAGCACTTAAAGACGATGCGCAACTTGCTGAAATAGATCAAGAATGGCGTGAAATTCTCTATAACAATACCCTTTACGATACCATATACCAGTCGGTAACAACACTAGATTACCAACCTGTGGTGTATCCAGAATTACCAACAGACACCTTAAAAAAACGCTTAAAAGCCTTAGATGCTAAAACGCCTTTTAATGTATCCTATAATCCCGCTTTAGAAAGTGTTATAAAATCGTATTTAAAACATAGAAGAAAACATTTGCAAAAATTAATGACTCTAAGCAGTTATTATTTTCCTTTGTTTGAGCAAGAATTGGATAGGCAAAATATTCCTTTAGAAATAAAATATTTAGCCATTGTAGAATCTGCTTTAAAACCTAAAGCAAAATCTAGAGTAGGTGCCACTGGCTTATGGCAATTTATGTTTGGTACTGGTAAAATTTATGGCTTGGATGTAAGCAGTTATGTAGATGAACGAAGCGACCCTATAAAATCTACAACAGCAGCTTCTAAATATTTAGCAGCACTATATAAAATTTTTGGCGATTGGGATTTGGCTTTAGCGGCTTATAATTCTGGACCAGGTAATGTTACTAAAGCCATTAGACGTTCTGGAGGCTATAAAAATTATTGGAACATACGCCATAATTTGCCACGCGAAACCGCTGGTTACCTTCCTGCTTTTTTAGCTAACATGTATATTTTTGAATATGCCAAAGCACATGGATTTAAAACCCTGCCTCCTGAACATAAGTATATGGAAACAGATACTGTTGTCGTGAAACATTTAATCACTTTAGATCAAGTGGCCGAAGTAACAGGCACCCCTATAGAAGAGCTTCAATTTTTAAATCCCTCTTACAAACTAGATATTATCCCTGTTGTAAAAGGCGAAAATTACACATTGCGTTTACCAATTGATGTGATTGGCAAATTTGTAAATAATGAAGCAGAAATTTATGCCTTCGTAAAAGAAGAATTAGAGAAACGAGAAAAACCACTTCCTAAATTTTTCAATGCTAATGATAGAATTCGTTATAAAGTAAAATCTGGAGATTATCTGGGTAAAATTTCTAGACTGTACGGCGTTAGAGTAAGTCAAATAAAACGTTGGAATGGACTGCGAAGTAATAATCTTAAAATAGGGCAACGGCTAACCATTTATCCTAGAAAACCTGTTGTGGCGACCACTGCTTCCTCAACATCTAAACCAAAGCCCACCAAACCTATTACTGGAAACGTTATTCTTTATACAGTACAAAGTGGTGACTCGCTTTGGAGCATTTCACAAAAATTTTCTGGTGTTTCTGTTCAAAATATTAAAGATTGGAACGGTATTAGCAGTAACAACTTAAAACCTGGCACTAAACTAAAAATAGCTAAAGGTTAAAAACAATAAAACTATAAATAACAGATGAAAAAAATACTTTATATAGTGTGCATATTGGTAGGCATAAGCGCTTGTAAAAAAGAGAATTCTAAAGATAACAGGGTAGTATTAGATTCTCAAGGAAAAATTAACGACGTGTCTGTTGTTGTGGATAACCAAAGTTGGAAGGGGCAACTAGGAGAAGCCATTAGAGATGTGCTAGCAGCACCAATTTATGGCCTACCTCAAGACGAACCTACATTTAATATTAATCAAATACCACCACAGGTATTTACAGATTTTATAACGAGAAACAGAACCATTTTAAAAATAGAATTAGGACAGCCAAATGGTATTGAAATTAAAGACAACGTTTACGCACAACCCCAAAAAGTAATTGTACTTCGTGGGAAAAATAATGAGGCTGTAATTCGTATTTTAAAAGACAATACCTCAAAGATTATAGAGACGTTTAAAAACATAGAACTCGAGCAAAAACAACGTGTAATGCGAAAGTCATTATACAATACAAACGTAATTAAAGAAAAATTAGGGGTAAAAATTGAATTTCCAACAGCCTATAGAATCGCTAAAGACGATACAAACTTTTTTTGGATTCGAAAAGATGTACGTACAGGTACACTCAATTTAATGCTCTACGAATTACCGTATCAAAATATTAAAAAAAATGATAGTGTAATAAACCAAATAATAGCGATTAGAGACTCTATTGGCAAGATTCACATAGAAGGGCCTACCGAAGGTTCTTATATGTCCACAGAAGACGCCTATACGCCTTTTCACGGAGAAACAATACTAGATAATAAGCCCACTTTAGAAACGAAAGGCATGTGGGAAGTTAAAAATGCATTTATGGCAGGCCCTTACATTAACTATGCTATAGACGATAAAATAAACAAACGTTGGGTCATAGCAGAAGGTTTTGCATTTGCACCTTCTGTAGCTAAACGAAATTATATGTTTGAATTAGAAGCGATTATAAAAACGATAGCTATAGAAAAATAAAATACACTTAATTAAATAACATTGTAAAGGCGCTACTCATAAGGTAGCGTCTTTTTTAATGGGTTTTAATCCACTAAACAGCACCACTAATAGAGTTTCATGCAATACCCAGTAAAAATAGCTTAAAAACGAGCTAACCCCCATTAAATTCCCTTTATAACAAAACAAAGCTAGGCTACAATGCTAACCAGTATTTCATTTTTAGATATGCCTTCTTCAGCCTTACTTTTTTACCATATCTAAAAATGAACAAAAATTTTGCTTTATAAATTTCACGTCAAAAATAACAGGTATACAGAGCAGTCAAAAATATTGAAAAACGAAACATTTTATAGTTATCCACATTATATACTATATATATCTTTTTCTTTTAAAATTTAAAAAAATAAATAGTGGTTATTATAGTCTGTTAATATCTGGTATAACTTTTTTAGAGTTTACTTTGAAAAGTTCTTTATAGATACTTATTGATAGGAAATGAACATTTAAAAAACAGAATAAAGACTTAGAAAATAATACTTTAAAAAACACTGTTAACAATTGTTGATAACTCCAATTCACCGGATTTTTTTGATAACTAAAGTTATGAATAAACCTTAAAACTATAGATTTTAGTGCTGATAACTTAACCAAAAATTTACATTAACTAATTAGGATGTTAAGAGAAGGTTATGGATTGTAAATTTTAATCAATTTTCCTAAATATTTTTATAAAATCTAATCAATAGATATTAACATGTCATCAATACTCTAGTTAACAGAAATAGGGATATTAACAAAGGGTAAACGCAGTACAACCTTAGTACCTAATACTGTGTTATTTATAGATTTTAGGTCTATAAACAGAACACTGCTGTTGGCATGAAAACGTTTTAAACGCTCTTTAGTAATCTGTATGCCTAAAGATTGTTTTTGTAAAAGCTTTTTACTCTTAATAGTTTTAGAGGCTGCTCTTCCTATACCATTGTCAATAATGTTAATTTCTAATATATTGTTAGTCGTTACCCCAATACGAATTTCTAACTGTTTGTCTTTTTTCTTTAAAGATAAACCATGCCATATCGCATTTTCTATAAAAGGTTGTAGAATTAAAGGTGGAATTTTTAACTGTTGTTTTGATAAGGTCTTATCTATTAATAATTTAAATTTAATTTCATTAGAAAAACGTGTATTTTCTATATTAAAATACAATTGTGCCAATTCTAATTCTTCCTCTAGAGTTATAAGGTTTACAGACGAAAACTCTAAAGTCTTGCGAATTATTTTTGAAAAATCACTAAGGTATTTAGACGCTTTTTGGGTATCATTCTTTTTTATGTATAATTGGATAGAATTTAAGGCATTAAATATAAAATGGGGATTCATTTGACTTTTTAACGCTATAATCTTTTGATTTTCAACCTCTTTTTGAAGTGCTATTTGTTGATGCAGTGCCGTAATTTTAGCAGTAAGTTGTGTGTTAATTTCTTCTTTAAGCGTATCATTTTCTTTGAGTTGACGTATTAATAAATTCTGAGCTTTATTTTTTTCTACAGCAATTAGTTTTTGTTTTAAACCAAGAGCTAAGGAAAAACAAAGGTTTTCCAGAATAATAGCGATATAGAAGATTAAAAAACCAGTAGCTTCATTTGTTGTTAATAACTTGAAATCTATAATTAAAATAGCAAATAAAGAGCCTAGAAATAGAAAAAAACAACCTAGTAAAATAAAATGCTTTGTAACTTCTTTTACTTTAATAGCTAAATAAAATCCCCATAAGGTTAAGATAATGATTGCTTTAGTGAAAAAGGTTTCATAAACTCGATTTAAATAAATAGCATTTTTAATAAAAACAGCATGTAAACATAGTACGAAGCCTATAATAAAAAGGACAGCCAAACTTGTTAATAACATGCGATGTTGCTTAGGAAAATAACTTTTAAATTTTAAAAAGTGTAGAATAAAAATAAAGTAAATAAGATTGTAGAGCCACACCCAAAATTGGTGCGTCATTTTAAAAAAAGGATATATAGGTGCTGTTAAAACACTTAAAAAACTACTATTCGTATAGGTAAAGTAAGCCAAAAATAAAACTAAGGTATAAGAGGCATAAAGTAAATACGATTTATCTTTTTGTTGGAAGTATAATAAAAAATGATACGCCGTAAGTATAAATAGCATACCTAAAACAAAGACTAAAAAGCCTTTCCCATTTTGTAAATGATGTATTGAAGCGACTAAAAACATTTAATTTTTTCTAATAATACCTCTTTATAACTTTTAGAAACAGGAACTTTTCTTTCGTCTTTTAGTACAATATAATTATCGGTATAAATGTAACTTTTAATACGATTTAAATTAACAATATAAGAGTTGTGCACGCGCATATAATACTCTGGAAATAATAGGGTTTCAACCTCTTTTAGTTTTTTGGTAATGTGTAATTTTTTTCCATTACAAAAGTGAATAAAAGAATAATTACCGTCCGATATAACGTGGCTAATATCATCTTGTTCATAAAATAAAAGTTGGCCGTTATGTTTAAATATAATTTTCTTTTGAGAGGCAATTGTATTTAAAGATTGTAATAAAGCTTCAACATTATGCTGTTTAGATGTTTTTGCATGTATTTTAGCAATACAAATTGCTAATTCATTGGTATCTATAGGCTTTAATAAATAGTCAATCGCATTGTGTTTAAATGCTTTTATAGCATAATTGCTGTAAGCAGTAGTTATAACAACATCAAAATGAGTATGTTTAATCTGCTGTAATAAACCAAAACCATCTATTTCAGGCATTTCAATATCTAAAAAAAGAAGATCAAAATGTGTGGTATTCATATAATCTATAGCAGCTATAGGATCGTTAAATGTTGCAATAATGTGTATGTTCTTAGAGAATGGCTCTAAATCTAATTGTAAATTTTCAATAGCATTAGGTTCATCATCAACAAGTATAGTCTTTAACATTCAATTTAATTTTCATGTATACAAAATAAACTTCAAAGTATACAAAAATTAGGGGTTTACACACAAATATGGTTTTTATTTTAAGGGATAATTGAGTTATTTGTGTAAGCTCCCCCCTTTCAGTACTAAATAGTTATAGCAGTAAAACATTAAATGTATGATTACTATTCTTGTTACGGGTACAAATGGAAAAACTAGTGTATGTTATTTTTTAGAGCAATTATGTTTAAAAAACGGAATATCTTGTTCGAGGTATAGCTCTACGGGAAGTTACTATAATGGAACATATATAGACTTACCAGATGCCTTTTATGGAAAAGAAGGTATTGCAGATTTACGAGATTGTATTACAAATAACAATGCAGTAGATGTACTTATTTGGGAAACTTTTAGTTCTGGTTTAGCCGAAGGTATTTACGATGATTGGCAGGCAGACTTAGCCATACTTACAAATATAAGTCAAGACCATATAGCATTACATGGGTCTTTAGAGCATTATAAATCAGCTAAGTACAAATTATTTAGAAAGTGTCTTAAAAAAGAGGGTATTGCACTAATAGCTAATTCTAAAGCTACAGCGCCAATAGTGCAATGGCTTCGTGAGAAACAGTATCATTTAGAACATATCGATTATAACGCTCCTTTTTTTGATAGTATTTCTGAAGACGTTATTAAAGCCAAGACACTATTTACATTAAAAAAGACCTCCTTTTTAGTAGATGGTTTTGCACTTTTTAATATAGAAAATTTAAGAACAGCACTTACAGCGTTTTTAAAGTTAAAATATACCTTACATAAAGACAGTTACCATTTAAAATTACCGCCAGGACGGTTAAATACCATTGTTAAAAACGGGGTAATCATAGTGGTTGACTATGCGCATAATGAAGATGCTTTTTTAAAAATTACCGAATATGCAAAAACAGTAGTTAAAGGAAAACTTATTGTTGTTTTTGGTTGTGGGGGCGATAGAGATAACGCTAAAAGACGCAAGTTTGGTGAAATTGCTCAGCGTTTAGCAAATCATATTATAATTACAGATGATAATTCTAGACAAGAAAACCCAGAATCGATACGGGCCGAAATACAAAAACACTGTCCTAAAGCTTTAAATATAGCCGATAGATATAAGGCTATATCTAAAGCCATTGCTTTATCCCAAACAGGTGATATGGTATTGGTTTTAGGTAGAGGCCATGAGCAGTATCAAAATAAAGGCGAATTACTTCATACAGGAACAGACACACAAATAATACATCACATATTAATTTAAATACATACATTATGGCATCAGACATTATTTTAAAAGAACGCGAAGTAAAAGTAACGGGAGGCGATTTAAAAGTAGATAAAGGATTAGAATTGGGCACCACCTTTGCAAGTAACAGAAGCCGTTTAAAATTTGATCTTAATGGTTTAACCATTAGAGACAATGACGAAACCCTAACACTTAGACCAGGGAGAATATTTTCACCTAAAGGGCATTTTACAGATTTAAATACTTCTAATTTTTTAGCATCGGCAATAACATTAGGTAAGGGAAATGCAGGCGAACCAAGAGATCCTGGAACAATTGAAATAGAAAACGGTAAAGGCCAACAAACCATAGCTTTAGAAGGCCAGCAGGGTAAGATAGAATGTAAAGATATAAAGTTAGATACTATAAACAGTCTAGTACAGGTAATAAGACAATTGCAAGATGATATAAGACTTCTTAAAAACAGATAATTATGGAACAGTATGCACAATCGAAAGTTGTTGCTTTTGGCGATTCTGTAATGTGGGGCCAAGGCATTAAACATAAAAATAAATTCACCACATTAATTTCTAATAATGTATTTAAAATACCATTTACGCAAGCCGATAACCATGCACATTCTGGTGCTAAAATTAAAGCTGTAGATATAAGACATCAAGACCATCCAGCTAACGTTGAAATACCTATTTATGGTGAAATACCCAGAGGCAATCCTTCCATAATGCGACAATTAGAACGTTATGGTGTAGAGGTACCCAGTAATGCTGTTGTGAGTAATACTGCTAAGCAAAAAATATTTCCAGATACAGAATTGGTGTTTTTAAATGGAGGAATAAACGATATTAATGCTATCAATCTAGTTAAAGGCGAATTGAGAACACGTGCTCAAGTATCTAGAGCAGTAACAAAATTTTGTGAAAATGCCTTTTTCGATTTGTTAACAGCAGCGAGACAAAAGTTTCCCAATGCCCAACTTATGAGTATTGGGTACCACTTTGTATTATCGGTAGCATCTTTAGAATCTCTTACAAAAACTATTGGATTGGCTTTAAGAGAAGATAATGGCGTGATAAGTATTTATAGAAATGGCATTAGATCTTGTCATTATTTTATGGCACTATCTACAGCAGCATTTCAAAAAGCAGTAGATCGATTTAATAGCATAGATTTAGAGCAAGGGCATAAAGGCGCTTTTTTTGTGCCGACATTGCATGCAGAAAGTAATGCATCGTTTGCACCAAGAAGTTTGAGTTGGGGTATCGAAAAAGTTGGAGATGCAATTTTGGCACGACTATTCATTGCTATTTTTAGAAAAAAATTTTCTCCGTTATTGGAGGTTATAAAATTAAAAGATGAGGTTGTTGAAGCGCGCAGAGCCATGTGTAATATATTTACGGGAGAAGATTTTGAAAGCAATGCAAAATGCCATTTTGCGTCTTTGTTTCACCCAAATAACAAATCTGCAAGAAGCGTTGCTGTAATAGCTGCGAAAACATTTGGAAAATTTAGTGGGACATTATCTTTACGAGCAATTACAGAAGGAAAATCAATAACCGAAATACAAAAAACGCAATTGCAAAAGAATTTGAAACGGAACA
>CAZLTR010000002.1:21591-51578 GCA_964562415.1 uncultured Hyunsoonleella sp.
CTATTACCGTACGGCAAATGTTCGCTACTAATACCATAGCTTCTATAGAATTACGAGGGGTGAATAAAAAAGGAACACCTGGCGGATTTCCTTACCACTTAATGGAATTAAAAATAGTAACGAATACCAACACATTTAAATTTAAGCTCAATCATGTTTTGCCTTTTATTAAAGGGTTTGCCGATGGTCAAGATCATGTATACCCTACACCACCTGTACCTATTACATCCAGTAGAGGTTTAGTAACAGAGGGTAAAACGCAGCGAGATGCAATTTTTAATTTCTTTGCTTATCCTAGCAGAATTATAGCTTTAAATGAAGTAAAAGAAATAGCGGTGACTATACCAAAAGTAAAAGATGTAGCAAGGCATTTTGTAATGAGTATGGCAGTTAGAAATTTAAAGCTTTTTATTAACGGTAGAGATATACCTTTATTTAGAGGAAGTACAACATTTACAGCATTAGGGAATGCAGCATCTTCAACAGAAATTATGTTTAATACTTAATCGTAAATTGAAATAAGATCTTTTTATAAAAATGCCCCGATTCTTAATATTGGGGCTTATTTTTAGTAAATTTGCAACTTCAAATTTAACAGATAAATACACTTTAAATATGACCATTTCCATAGGAAACGACCACGCAGGAACAGACTATAAATTTGCTATAAATACGTTTTTAGAAGAAAAAGGATATACGGTTACTAATTTTGGTACCGATGCAAATGATAGTGTAGATTATCCAGATTTTGTGCATCCTGTTGCAAAAACAATTGTTGATAATTCGGCAGATTTTGGTATTCTAATTTGTGGTAGCGCTAATGGTGTGGCCATGACCGCAAATAAATATCAAGAAGTAAGAGCTGGTTTATGTTGGACTAACGAAATAGTTACTTTAATACGTCAGCATAACAATGCTAATATTTTATGTATTCCTGCTCGTTTTACGGCAATTCCTCAAGCCTTACAAATGGTAGAGACATTTTTAAACACGAAGTTTGAAGGCGGAAGACATCAAAACAGAATTGATAAGATCCCTTTATCGTGTTAAAAAATAGTTGTTTTTAGAACTTGCTAAGCCTAATGCGGGTTAATGGCATATGCTATTCTTAGAAAATTATATAAGTGTATTACAATAAAAATAGTAACTTTAGCTAAGCCTTAAATCTAATAATACTATGCTTAGTTTATGAGTCATTCTCACCATCACGACCATACGCACCATCATCATGGTGATTTAAAAGGACGTAACTTATTTATATCTATTGTATTAAATATAGGTATTACTATTGCGCAGGTACTAGGAGGTATATGGTCTGGTAGTTTATCTTTATTAAGTGATGCCTTGCATAATTTTAGTGATGTACTATCTCTAATTGTGAGCTATATTGCCAATAGACTTACCAAAAAAAAAGCATCATTACAAAAAACATTTGGTTACAAGCGTGCAGAGATTTTAGCAGCATTTATAAATGCTGGAACCCTTATGATAGTGGCTGTTTTACTTATGATAGAAGCCATAGAACGGTTTAAAAATCCGCAAGACATTAAGTCTAATTTGGTAATTGTTTTGTCTATTGTAGCTCTACTAGGCAATGGCTTTAGCGTGCTACTTTTAAAAAAAGATGCCAATGCTAATATGAATATGAAAAGTGCTTATTTACATCTGTTAACAGACATGATGGCCAGTGTTGCCGTATTAATAGGTGGGCTTTTAATGAGTTATTACCAATGGTATTGGGTAGACAGTGTGCTTACTTTTGCTATTGCCATCTATTTAGTTTGGATGGGATTCGATTTGTTAAAACGTTCTACAAAAGTATTAATGCTCTTTACACCAGAAACCATTCCTGTTCAAACTATTGTGAATCAAATAAATGCTTTTAAAAGCATAAAAAATGTACATCATGTGCATGTATGGCAACTCAATGAAGATGAGGTGCATTTAGAAGCGCATATCGATTTTCATGAGGATATTACTTTGTCTCAATTCGATGTGATTTTACAAGATATCGAAGCTTTAGTTTTTAAAAACTACGATATTAACCATGTGAACATACAGCCAGAATTTGGTAAGGACGATGCCAAAGAGGTTATTGTACAAGACTAAGCTAATACTACAATACAAATTACCAATGAATAGTAAATAATGTAAGATTTTTATTTAGAAATAGGTATTACTTTTAGTAATTTCGGTTTACAATACCAGTTGTGGTTTGAATTTATTGGAAAAGAAAATTAAGAGGTTTTAGTACAGTGTACGCCAACATTTTATTCTAGTAAATTAAAATAACAAACGGTATAAATTAACAACCCAACAGTAAACCTAAGTTATGATTGAAACATTAAACCAGATTATAGAAGATGGTTTTCAACGAAAATTAGTACATAATTTTACGGCCACCCAGATAGAAGTCCCCAACAGTTCTGTAGTTGTAGAAACAACAGAAATGGTAAATTTTGGATCTTGTAGTTATCTAGGACTAGAAAAACACGAAGATTTAAAAAAAGGTGTTGTAGAAGCTGTAACTAAATATGGCACACAATTTTCGTCTTCAAGAACTTATTTATCACACGGTTTATACAAGGAGTTAGAAACCTTATTAGCCCATATTTTTAAACGTCCGTTACTTGTTTCGGCAAGTACAACCTTAGGACATTTGGCAACTATACCTGTGGTTGTAGGCAAAAACGATGCTGTAATACTAGATTTACAAGTACATTCTAGCATACAAATGACGGTACAACAGCTAAAGGTTAAACAAATTCCTGTACATATTATTAAACATAATTGTATGGAAAGTTTGGAAACAAAGATTAAAGCTTTATCAAATAAGCATGATAAAATTTGGTATTTCGCCGATGGCGTGTATTCTATGTATGGCGATTTTGCACCTTTTAAACAACTAGATTCCTTGCTGGAAACCTATGATAAATTTCATTTGTATATAGACGATGCACATGGTATGGGTTGGCAAGGTACAAACGGTTGTGGTGTTGTAGAAAGTTCTATGAAGCATAAAGCTAAAACAATACTTGCGGTATCCTTAAATAAGTCTTTTGCCGCAGCAGGAGGGTGTATTATATTTCCAAATGCGGCTTTAGAAAAAAAAGTGAGAAATTGTGGTCCTACTTATATCTTTTCTGGCCCTATACAGCCGCCAATGTTGGGTGCAGCTGTAGCCTCAGCCAAATTACACTTAGCCGAAGCTATATTGCCTATACAAGACCGCTTAACTACTTTAATACAGTATACCAATACAATGTTAGACGCATTAGGTTTACCTCAATATCAAAAGATGAACAGTCCCTTATTTTTTATTCCTGTAGGCTTGCCAAAAATTTGCTATGATATTATTTCCAAAATGAAAAGCAAGGGCTTTTTTTTAAATACGGCCTCTTTTCCAGCTGTACCTATGCGTAAAAGTGGCATTCGATTTATGGTTAATGTTTTTTTAAGCGAAACACAAATAAAGGCCATGTTAACGACTTTACAACAGGTGTATACCGAAACGATTTTAGCGCACCAAACCAGTTATGAGAAAATAGCCAAAACATTTAACATTCCAGCGTTTACTCTAAAAACGACAGAAAACCCTGTAAAACCAGCTGGAGATTTACAGTTAAAAATGGCTACCTATAAAACCATACAAGACTTAGATGAAAAGGAATGGAATCGTATTTTTTATAAAAACGGAACATTAACTCATGCTAATTTAGCACTTATAGAATCGGTATATAAAAATGCAACAACACCAGAAAATAACTGGGATTTTCACTATCTCGTTATAAGAGATGAGACCAACGCTATTATTTTAAAAACAGTGATAACTGTGGCTTTAACTAAGGATGATATGTTTCACCCCAGTGCCATATCCAAAAAAATAGAAGCCTTAAGAGTAGAAAATGAACCGTATTATCTAACCTCTAAAACAGTATTAACAGGTACTTTAATTACCAAAGGCAGTCATGTGTATATAGATTATGAAAATCCGTCTTGGAAAAATGCACTAGCGCTTTTAACAAGACATCTCAATACGATCTTAGACGATAGCAGTGCAACTAAAATAATGATAAGAGATTTTTATGGGCCTCAAGACCAATGTTTCGAAACAGAGATGTTAGAAAAGGGCTTTGTAAAATTAGAGTTGCCCCCTAATATGGTGCTAGAAGATTTAAACTGGAAAAATAAAGAGGCTTATTTAAAAGGTTTACCACAAAAGTACCGATACAATGTTAAAAAAGAAATAGTACAGTTTGAAACGCAGTTTATAACATCTTATGAAAAGATAGCAACAGATATAGAGCTTTTAGAAGCCTATCAACTTTACGAAAGCGTCTATAATAATGCCTACGATTTAAATGTTTTTAAATTGCCATTAGACTATTTTAAAAGTATGAATGCATCCGTAGAATACGATATAATACGGCTTTACTTAAATACAGACACTCAGCGTATTTTGGTAGGCGTTATGTTTAGTCATGTTAATACAGATCTTTATAATGCGATGATTGTTGGCTTACATTACGATTATGTTTACACGCATAATAGTTATAAGCAAATACTTTATCAAACGGTACTTAGAGCAAAAGCTTTACAATGTAAAACTTTAGATTTTGCGTTTACAGCAGAATTGGTAAAGAAGAAACTTGGAGCACGCCCCAAAGCCGTTTATGCTTACGTACAAACTACCGAGCATCTTAAAGGCAGTATTTTAGAATTTATGTAATATATTTATTAAAAATAAAAACAATACTATGTTTAAATTAAATAGCATTTATGCTGGACTAATTGTTTTAAATATTGTGTCTTGTAAGGACACAACAAAAACAACCAATTTTCAAGAAGAAACTACCGAAACTATTCTAACAGAAAATCAGGCAGATGCAGAAAATAGTTCTAATACGTCATCAAACTTTTTTTTGAATTTAAAATTGGGCCATTTAAAAGGAGCAGCAGAGCATGAATTAAGAAGTTCTAATGCTTTAAAAAAGGAACATTTTACAACAACATTTTTAATTACAACCCCCGAAGCTATTTATGACAAGCACCCTTTAGAAATAAGTTTTATAAAACACCTAAAAACAGACAATCCAAAGTTGGAAGCAGGGATTTACCCTATAAAGTCTTTAGTTGCTGTTGCTGATTCTGAAACACCTTGTTTTAATATGTTGGGCGTTGTAGACGAACACACTTATCAAAATGCTATAGCAGCTGGGATTTTAGATGATATAAGAGACAGCTATGTTATTTTAGAAGATAATGATAATACCATGACAATTACATCTGTTAAAGCTATGGGAAAAGAAGAAGATGGTGCCTATTATAAAACAGGGCAACAGCTTGTAACAGGTAAAGGCCAGGTAAGCTTATTTAAGATTGCTACAGAGGAAACATTAGAGTTAGAGTTCGATTTTAAAATCAATCACGATTGGACCATCAGTCATTAATTTTCTTTAAAGGTAAATAGTTTATAAATGAATTATAGAAGATTAGGAAGTACAGGAATAAATGTATCTGAAATAAGTTTAGGGACTTGGCAAGTAGGCGGCAAGTGGGGCAGTACGTTTAATGCTAAAAATGCAGATCAAATTCTTAATGAAGCGGTAGATCAAGGCATTAATTTTATAGATACGGCCGATGTGTATGAAAATGGATTAAGCGAACGTGCTGTTGGTAAATTGATACGTTCGCGTTCTGAAAAGATCCATATTGCGACCAAATGTGGACGATTTATAACACCTCATATTAATGAAGGTTATCAACCTAAAGTACTTCGGCAATATGTAGAACAAAGTCTTAAGAATACTGGTCTAGAACGTATTGATTTGATACAATTGCACTGTCCGCCTACAGAGGTTTATTACCGTCAAGAAATTTTTGAAACCTTTGATAAACTACAGCAAGAAGGTAAAATAGCGCATCTTGGTGTGAGTGTAGAAAAAGTAGAGGAAGGGCTTAAAGCAATAAATTATCCTAATGTAAAAACAGTGCAAATTATTTACAATATGTTTAGGCATCGGCCCAATGCTTTGTTTTTTACAGAAGCTAAAAAACGTGATATTGGTATTATTGTTCGAGTACCCCTTGCTAGTGGATTATTAACAGGAAAGTTTCATAAAAACAGTACCTTTTTAGAAGACGATCATAGGCATTTTAACCGTAATGGTGAAGCCTTTGATAAGGGCGAAACCTTTTCGGGTATAGATTATCAAGTAGGGCTAGAAGCTGTAGAACGTTTAAAAACCATATTTAAAGCGAAAGCACCGTTGGCACAAATTGCTTTAAGATGGATATTAATGAACAATGCTGTGTCTTGTATAATCCCAGGCGTATCAAAAATAGAGCAATTACATTCTAATTTAAATGCGCCAATGCTATTAAATTTGTCTAAAGACGAGTTAAATGCTGTAAAAGAGGTATACAATACCTTAATTAAACCTCAAGTGCATCATAAGTGGTAAAAAAATAAAAACCAATGGAAAAAAAAGTATTTGATATTAAAGGCCGACAAATTATAGAAAATTCAGGTAAAAAATATTCAGAATTATTAGAAGCATTTTTAGAACCCTTTGCTAAAGAGTTAGACCATTTAGAATATTCTGAAGATATTATTCAATTTGGAGTAGTATCATGGAATATAGGTAATAATGAAATTATAGAACCCAATCCTAATATTGAAAATGTACTAAAAGATATAAATGATACTCCAAAAGAGGTAAAATTAATGGGCAAAATGATTGCTTATAAAAAAGAACATTTTAGTGCCTATAGTCATTATATAGAACATTTTGAATTGCTACAGGATTCGCCTCATAAAGCTCCAGTTTTAAGAGTTTTAACACAGGATAAAGAAACGCATTTGAAAAAATTAGAAAATTTGCATGAAGAATTTTTAAATGAGTATCAACTCACACAAGAAAGCGATGGAATTATAGATAGAAAAGCAGTTATAATAAAGGCTAGAAAACCTTTTTTCGATTGGTACAATGCACTTTATCCAGAAGACGATTTTTATGATAAAGACAAAGAAACCACCACAGTATATTTAATAGATATAGTGGTTGAGGATGAAGAAAAATGGTTAAAAAAGAAATACGATACACTCTTTAAGTTACAATTGGAAGATTGGCATTTAAATAAAAAAGAGTGGCCACAAAAACGCAATTATAAGTTATTTAAAGAGTGGTTTCAGGTGAGTGTATGCGATATGATTTACGATTTAGAAAAAACACCAATATTTAAAGAATAGAAACAGCCAATAACCTTTTTTCTATGAAAACATCAATTGTTTATTCTATAGTAGTGTTTTTGTGTTGTTTACTGTATGCTAATTTGCTACTAGGCCAAAATACATATGAACCCAAACAAACAGGGTTCATAAATTTTAATTTAGGTCGCTCTACATTTAAACACAAGACACAGCAATCTTTATCCCTTATTGGGTGTAATACCAATATAACTTTAGATAGTAAATTGTGGAAAGGCCCTAAGAAAGGATTAGTATGGGGTAAAGAAAATCAAATAGTGCCAGGAATTCCTAGTGGTGCACAAGTAGATTCTATTACAGGAGAAACCTTTTATGTGTCGAAATATTATATGGCTTCGCCACCAGTGGTAAGTCAGCATAAAAGTTTTGCAAACGACCCTAGTGCTGTATTCGATATTGGAATTGTAACCCCCCATAGATTTACGTTTGAAGGTGACAAACCCGTACAAGATGTCTATATGAAATACAATATACTTAAGCCCGTACATATCGAATTTTTTGAAGTGAATTACGATGCTTCTTTTGATGAACTTGGTGTAGATTTTATCCCTTTTAACGTGCAGTGTAACGACTTTCCTTGGTTAGATACAAAGAGCATTAAAAAAGCAAAAGGCGCTTCAGGTATTGGTTCTGTAACAAAATCTAAAAGCTCAAAAAGTGGTTTTTTTCTGCCGTATTATTACAAAACACCAAAAGACACAACGACTAAAACATTTCTAGATTGTGAAGTCACCTTACTTAATGATGTATTATACCATTATGAGGTGTTTTTTATGATAGATGGTATAAAATTAGACAGTCCTACGCTTAACCTAAAAGAATATTACGAGTTATTTGGCAATATCCCTATTACACTGTGTTGCGAGTATAGAGAAGAATTGCCCTGTGGATGTCAACCAAATGAAGTCCAAAACCCTTATAGGAACTAATATTTATGTTACAAATTAGTGTAAAACCTTTTAAAGCGCTTACTATAGAAGAACTGTATGCGGTATTGCAATTAAGAAGTGAAATTTTTGTTGTGGAGCAAGATTGCGTGTATCAAGATATAGATGGGAAAGACCCAAAAGCGTTACATGTATTGGGCTATAAAGAAGGCGTTTTAGTAGCTTATACAAGAGTGTTTAAGCGTGGTGATTATTTTAAAGAAGCTAGTATAGGCAGAGTCTTGGTAAAAATGGAGCAACGGGCCTTAAAATACGGTTATGCTATTATGGAAGCTTCTATTAAAGTTGTAGAAGAAGAGTTTAAAGCAACACTTATAAAAGTATCGGCACAACAACATCTTAAAACGTTTTATGCAAATTTAGGGTTTAAACAAACAGGTACGCCTTATCTAGAAGATGGTATTTTGCATATTGCGATGTTGAGGTAAACATAGGCATTAGCGTTTTAAAGCAAAATAGCCACGCACTACGTTTTGTGTATTAAGTACAATTTCATACCAATAACTATCGTTTGGTAAACGTTGGTTATTGTAGGTGCCATCCCAGCCTTCATTTATATTCGTTGTGAATTTTAAAAGTTTGCCATACCTGTTGTAAATAGAAATGTTATTAACGAGATTTTGCGTATCTAAAATGCGCCAACGGTCATTAATACCATCATTATTTGGGGTGAAAAATTTAGGGATAAAATACGGCGTATTTGAAATTACAACACTAAAAACACTTTCGTTACTAAAACAATCGTCTTCAGTATAAATATAAATGGTTTGTCCAGTGGTTATAAGATCCCCTTCGTTTAAGGGTGTTCCTGTACCTCCAGAGCCCGTAAAATAGTTGCCATAGGTCAAAGCTGGTAAAGTAAAAGAAGGAGCTATAACATTATCTAAACGGTCTATAGGAATTTGAGCTTCGCAATCGTCGCGGGAAGCAGCGTAATTCGAAAAAGAAGATGGGAACCATCCCGTGCGGTTTACATTAGGCAGATCTACAATAACACATTGTAGATTGGGATTATTTTCAAAATTTAAAGCGGTTAAATTAGTGTTGGCCCCGTTTTTAATATCGAGAATGCACAGGTTATTAGAACTGCAATTAAGATTTATAAGTTCAGGATTTAAAGAAGCATCTAGTTGTGTGATGCGATTATTAGAGCAGTTTAGTGTATTTAAATTAAGGCTATTGCTAATATTTAGTGCAGTAATAGCGTTGTTTTCGCAAGACAGTACAAAAAGAGACCTGTTTTCGGATACATCAAGATTATTTAATTGATTGTCACTACAAACAAGGCGGCTTAAATTACTTGCATTAGAAGTATCTAGATTAGAAATTCTATTGGCATTACAGGTAAGCACAGAAAGGTCTGCATTGTTAGAAATATCTAAAGCCTCTAAGGTATTGTTTTCACAACGTAAAGAGGTAAGCTTCGTATTTGCACTTATATTTAAAGCAGATAAGTTATTAGAAAAGCACCATAAAAGTTGCAATTCTGTATTCGCACTAAGGTCTAAAGTGTTAAGTGCATTTCTTTGGATAAATAATTGTCTCAGTTCCAGAAAATCTTCAATACCAGTAAGGTCAGAGATATTACGGTTGTCTAAGTCTAGGAAGCCATTAAAGCTGCTAATGTTGGCTGTAGGCACAAAATTATCTATAGCTCCAGTATCTAGACCCAATTCGATAAGAGCTTGTTCAAAATTAGCATCGGGAACAAAGGTGTTTTGGGCAGCTGTAAAGGCAAAACAGCAAAGGCAAAACAGATTGAATAAAAGTATTGAGAGGCGCGTTATCATAGTTGTTTATTTCACATTATCACCCACATAGGTAATTACTATTTCTACACGTCTGTCGTATTTGGGGTCTCCACCTAAGGGAAACTTTCTGCGCATTCCTAAGTAGCGCATGCGTCTTTTATCTACTCCTTTTTTTGCAAAATAGTCGTGTACGTATTTGGCTCTGGCAAAAGAGAGGTTACGTAATTTTGTTTTTCTATCTACAGCATCCCTAGTGTTTTGGGTACAACACACGTGACCTTGAATTGTAAAATAAATATCATCGCGTGCGATTAAAGCTGCTGCAATTTCTTCTAAAGCTTTTTTAGAACCAGAAGCCACTGTACTGTAACCTGTTTTAAATAAGATATTTTTTAAAATAAGTTTGTCGCCAACTTTTAAAGGTCCTTGTATTTGCTCGGCAGCAGATAGAGGTTTTGGCGGTACTTCTTTTTTGGGAACAGCTTTAGGTTTTGGAGGTTGTTCTGTGGCAATAATTTCTACCTTTCTATTTAAACCTCGAAGTTTTAATATATTTTTTTCGTTGACTATTTTTAAAAGAATTTCACCTTTACCATCAACATTAGTAATTAAATGTTCATCAATACTATGGTTAGAGAAAATAGATTTTATAGCATCTGCTCTTTGTTGCGACAGTATAAGATTATAGGTATCTGCACCAACATCATCACAAAAGCCATAAATAGCAACAGAGGCTAGATCGATATTTTCTAATGTAGAAATAAACAACAGCAAACGGTTTTTTTCTGTTTGAGGCACCACATACTCATCGGTATTAAAATAAACATCATGTGTATATTGTTTTTGGGCAAAACCGATATACATTTGAACGCATACTAATATGAAGACAAGTTGTCTGTGCATTATGGGGATAATCGTTGTTACAGCTAAAGATACTATTTTTTAAATATTTACCTCAAATAATCCATATAAGCCATAGTATTACCGAGGATTTGCGTGCTTTTTTGAATATAGTCGTCCTTTGTTTTGTAATAATTATACAAGCCTTCACGATAGCCATAACGTTTTACAATCTCTTCGGTTAGCATTTTTAAGATGTAATCTTTATGTGTATCTATAGCTTTGTTTTTTGATTTGTTTATGCTTGCAATAAGTGTATTGTATTCTGTTCGAATCCCTTCACTTAGGTTTTCTTTAATTGCTGTATCATGAGCCTTAAATAAGGCTTTTTCGGTGTTTGTTGTAAATGAGAAGTTGTTTTTCTTTAAAAATGCTTTAAAATTTTTAAAGTCAGTATCATTTAACGCAAAAGTACTAAGATCAACATTAGGGTGCTTATAATAATAATCGGTTGCAAAGTCGAAAATTAAATCGCTGCTCATAATGGCTTTTGTAATGGCAGAGTTTTTTAATTTATTTAAAACAACATCTGGAAAAATACCGCCACCATCAAAGACTTTGCGGCCATTTTTAGTTTTAAATTCGTTGTAATTTTCTTGTTTTACCCGAACAGCTTCACCATCTTTAGTTCTATTCCAATAGTCTAAAGATTGAATGCAGCGTCCAGAAGGCGTGTAGTATCTAGAAATGGTTATTTTAATTTGAGTGCCATAAGTGAGGCGTTTAGGGCGTTGTACCAAACCTTTACCAAAACTACGAGACCCAACAATAACTGCACGGTCTAAATCTTGTAAAGTACCCGAAACGATTTCGCTTGCAGAGGCACTAGAGCCATCTATAAGTACGACAACAGGAATTTCAGTATCTATTGGTGTTTTACTGGTAAAGTATTGTTTATTGTATTTCTTTACTTTAGATTTTGTAGTGACTACCAATTGGCCTTTAGGTACAAATAAGTTAACCACATTAACGGCTTCGTTTAATAAACCACCAGGGTTTCCTCTAAGATCAAGTATAATACGTTCTGCCCCTTGCGCTTTTAAGTCCCGAAGGGCATATCCTGTTTCTGCCGAAGCCTTACGGTTAAATTTACTAAGTACGATGTACCCTGTTTTAGCATCTACCATATCATAGTGCGGCACTGCTTTAATTTCTACTTCTGCACGTTTTATTGTGGCCGTTTTGGTTTGGTTGTTACGTTTAAAAGTAACGTCTACAGTAGAACCCGAAGCACCTTTTAAAAGGTTACCAGCATCGTCTTTATAATCGGCAATAGTGATGTCGCCAACTTTAATAATTTCATCGCCAGCCTTTAATCCAGCTTTGTCTGCAGGGTAATCTTTATAAGGCTCTAAAATAATGAGTTTGTGTTTTTTGGTTCGTATACGAGCACCAATGCCTGTGTAATCACCTGTATTGTTAATGCGGGCCGATTCTACATCTTGTTCATTTAAAAAGCGGGTATAAGGATCTAAATCATCCAGCATGCTTTTTATGGCCGTATCCATAAGATCCCCAGGGTTAGTGTCATCTACATAATTCATGTTAATTTCTTTGTATAGCGTTGTAAAAATTTCAATTTGTTTCGCTATTTCAAAGAAATCGTTTTTAAAAGCTGTCGTACTTAAAAAAAGAACAGATAGCAGTAAAGGAATGATCACACTTTTCTTTAAAAAAAATCTCATGTGTTTATATTTTAATTTTGTTGTTGCGTTTTTTAAGCCATCGCTTTAGCAAAAATATACTAATAATTATGAAAATTAAAAGTGGCCAAATGTAGAGCAAGCCTAAAATAAAAATAGAAATACCTTCAACGCCTCCTTTAATTGCATTCCACATTTTGGTACCATAAGACGTGGCAACAGGAGCAGAGCTTGTTAAAGTGTAAAACTCAATATCTACAGTACTTAGTTTTACGCGATTTTGAAGATAGTTTAAACGGCCTTGTTTGGCTTCTATGTTTTCTCTTATTTTAGAAAGCTCGCGCTCTATATCTAAAATTTCTTTTACATTTTTTGCTTTTTGAAGCAATTCTAAATAGCGTGTTTCTAAGGTACGCTTAGCTTTTAAACGTGCTTCAAGATCTATAAACTCTTCGGTAACATCTTTAGCAGAAATGTGTTTGGTATCAAAATAAGACACGTCTTTGGCTATAGCATCAATGGTATTTTGAAAATGATGTGTTGGTACTCGAAGGATTAAGTGTCGTGTAATTTTATGGTAGGCCTTGTTAGAATTATCATCTTGAATAAAGCCTTTATGTGCTTTTACAGCTTTTATGAGTTTACGATATGTGGTATCGAGATTTTTGGTTTCAAATTTAAGATACGCGGTTTTAATTAGTTTTTGCGAAACGGGATAAGCTGCTGTTTGTGGTGGGAGCGGAGTTTCAGCTACAATTTCACTTTCATAACGTATATCTGACTCTGTGGTGTAAGCATTGCCATTGTCATGTGGTGCACTGCACATGAAAGGAAATATCATGACGAAAACATAAGACAGTAATTTCATAAGCGTGATTTAAGTGTTGGCTATCTGTTTTGAAAATTTTTCGAAAAGCTGTTTCATTTTTTTTTCAACAACTACAAACGAAGGTTTGTCTTTACCAATGTACAAAATCATAAACGCATGAGGTGTTGTTAAATTGTTAAAAAACATTCCTTTATTCAAACGATAGGCCTCACGCATTAAGCGTTTAATTTTATTTCGATCTACAGCCGATTTAAAATGACGTTTGCTTACCGAAACCCCTGTTTTTGCCATAATAGCTTCATCAAAAGTAGTGCCTAAGTATACCAAACGCAATGGAAAGGCAGAAACCGATTGGCCTTCTGCGAATAATTGATCGATAAGCGCTTTACTTTTAAGTTTTTCTTTTTTAGAATACGTGAATTTCAAATTGTTCGACTTTGAAGGGGTAAAGGTAGTAAAATGAAGCAGTACCACAATCTATGAAGACATCTAAGAGATTAGTATTAGTCTAACACCTGTTAAAGGCACATATTTTTAAGCATACTTGTATTTATTTGGTAAGTTTTCTTGCAGATAACTCCTCCTTAATACACTTAAAACTCAAATAGTTTACAATAACCATAGGGATAAAAAATACGGGAAGCAGTGCCGTAGCATTAAGACCATGGGTTTTCCAGTTTAAAAATCCTATAACACTCATAAATAAAACAATAGCGATTAATACAAAGAAAGCTATTCTAAAAACCCTATACTTTTTTTGCAGTATTGCGGTATCTACTTGTTTCAGGTCTTCTCGTTTTACCATGTTACTTCGTGTTGTTTTTTAGGTCTATATCGGCCATTAAACCATTAGGGTCTATTTGTACACTTTTAACAGCTTTTTTAGCTTCAAAAGTATAGGTAGGATAAGCCCAAGCCCAATCTTTTAGTTGTGCGGCAGAGGTTGGTTTTTCACCGCGCATCATTTGTAAAGGAATGTAATACGACTGTGTGCTGCCATCTCTATAAGTCACTTCAAGGTCTATAGGCATTGGCATAAGACCAATACGTTCTAGTGTAATGGTTTTATGAGCTATAGTTTTAACAGCATAATCTATGGTATTTGTAGTTTGTCCAAAATCGGTAAGATACCAGTCCAATTCTAGGCCCGATACTTTTTCTGCAACGCGCATAAAATCGTTGGGTGTTGGGTGTTTAAAGCGCCACTCTGTAAAGTATTGTTTTAAGGTGTTTTTTAGATGTGTCTCTCCAATGACATAGCCCAGTTGTGCCAAAAAGACTTCTCCTTTATTATAGGCAGACAAACCATAAGATTGGTTATAAACATACCTGTCGGCATGTGTTGTAAAAGACTGTTCTTTACCAGATTTCACTAAGTAATGATAGCCATCGTAAGCTTTTGCAGCTGGATTGGCTTTAGATTCATTAAAAATGCTCTGCATGGCCCAATCGCTAATATAACAGGTAAAGCCCTCATCCATCCATTCGTGTTTGGCCTCATTGGTGGCTAACAAAAACTGAAACCAAGTGTGTGCCATCTCATGCGCTGTAACACCAACAAGACTGCCAAAATTACGTTGGCCTGTTATTAGGGTACACATGGCATACTCCATACCACCATCACCACCTTGAATGATAGAGTATTGCTTATAAGGGTATTTGCCAATGTGTTTGCTAAAGTATTTCATAAGCTCTACCGCTTTAGGTTGCATTTTTTTCCAATACTGTATTTTTTCTTTGCTTAATGTATTTTGGTAGAAAAAGTGTAAAACAGGACCATTAGGGACTTTAGCCGTGTCATGAATATAATCGGGATCGGCCGCCCATGCGAAGTCATGCACATTAGGAGCTTTAAAATGCCACGTAATTTTATCTTCTGTGCTTGGTTTTATTTTAGCCGTTTCATAGCCATGCCCTACTGTATTAGGGTTTTGAATATAACCTGTACCTCCCACGATATAATCCTTATCTATGGTAAGCTTTACATCGAAATTTCCCCAAACACCGTGAAATTCTCTACTAATGTAAGGGTCTGCATGCCAGCCTTCAAAATCGTATTCGGCTAACTTAGGATACCATTGCGTCATGGATAAAGCCACACCTTCCTTATTGTCTCGTCCAGAACGGCGAATTTGTAAAGGAATTTGTGCATTAAAATCCATATTGAAAGTAACTTTTTCTCCAGGTTGTATTGGTGTTGCCAAATTCACTTCTAAAATTGTTCCTACAGTCTCATAGTTTAATGCCACCCCATTTTGAGTAAGACTGTTAACCTTAATAAATCCTATTTCATCAGGTTGTAGTTTTTGAATTCTATCACCTACTCGTGGGTCTGGATCTGTAATCGTTCTAGAACGTATATCCATTTCGCTATTAGGTTGAAATGCATTGAAATACAAATGGTAAAATACTTTTTTTAATACATCTGGAGAATTATTAGTGTAAATGAGTTGTTGTTGTCCTGTGTAGGTATGGCTGTCTACATCAACATCAACACTCATGGTGTAATCGACATGTTGCTGCCAATAGGTGGAGTTTGAATTAGCAGTTGTTGTTACTGTCGAAATTGTATTTTTAGTGGTATTACAAGAGGTAAAAAGCGTAATAAAAAAGAGAGTTGTTAAGAGGTGTTTCATCATAATAGCGGATTGAAAAAAGGTTGTCTTAATAAACACGCTGTGCTTTAAGACAACCTTTAGGGGGATACATTAAGTTATTGTGCTGTTTTTGCTGCCATAACCAAGGCATTATAAGCATTTGCTATTTTTCCTGATTTTACAATATTAGAAAAAGGTTGGATGTCTTCTGTATTGCCACCAACAATAACTTTGGCGGTAATAGGAAGCCCAGAATCCATAATAATTTTTTTAACCTGAGCAGCAGATAAGCTGGGGTAGTACGAACGTAATAATGCAGCAATGCCTGCTACAGCTGGAGCAGCCATAGAGGTACCTCCCTTAGTGTCGTATTCATTTTCTGGTGTTGTAGAATACACTTTAGCTCCAGGCGCAAAAATATCTACATTTGCTTTACCATAATTAGAAAAGCTAGCCAATAAACCAGATCCATATTTAGGCGCTAAAGCACCTACTCTTATATAAGTGTTCGATACTTCTTTGCCGTTAATGTTATCGTCTGGAAAATTAGGTTCGATATCGACATTTTTACTGTCATTTCCAGCGGCATGTACAAATACAACATCTTTTTTACTAGCATAAGCAATAGCATCTCTCACCCAATCGCTATGTGGAGAAAAGCTTTTACCAAAGCTTCCATTAATGACCAATGCGCCATTGTCTACGGCATATCGAATTGCTAAAGCAACATCTTTGTCATACTCATCGCCATTAGGAACGGTTCTAATACTCATTATTTTTACATTGTTGGCCACACCATTAGCGCCTTTACCATTGTGCCGTACTGCTGCTATAATTCCTGCAACATGCGTACCGTGGCTTTCGTCTTTTTTAACTGGTTTTACATTGCCATTACCATAATATTTCGTGCTAAAATCATTAGGATCATCTCCATTAACACGACCTTTAAAGTCTTTATTTAAAAGAATATTTAAGCGTTCGGTGATATCGGTTAATGCCTTTTTGAGTTCATCGATAGCATCGGTCATGGTGTCTATACCATTACCGTACATGTATTGTGCGATTTGCTGCGCTTGATTTAAGGCTTGATCTTCTGTACTAATAGCATTCACCTCTTTTTGAGTATAATCTGCTTTTTTGAAAAATGTGGTTAAAGTTTCATGTGCCGATTTTACCTGTTGGTAAATGTTTTCGTATTGTGTTTTACGTTGGGTCCATTTAGGATATTCTATATCATACTCGGCTTTAGCCCTAGCATAATCAGGGTGATTGGTATCTCCACTGGCTAAAATTCTAATAAATTCTAATTGTTCATCATGACCGTCACCCAAAAAATTCCAACCGTGTACATCGTCAATGTAACCATTTTTATCATCATCAATGCCGTTGTTTGGTTTTTCATCTGCATTGGTCCAGATATTAGCTCTTAAATCCTCATGATCGATATCTATTCCCGAGTCGATTACTGCTACAATTACTTTTTTGCCTTTTTTACGCTTAAGTAATTCTTCATAAGCTTTATCTACGCTCATACCAGGAATCGTATCTTTAATTAGGTCGAGATGGCCCCAGTTGTGTTTTTCAGTTTCAGTTAGCTCAGAAACTTTTAAAGGGATACTATCTATATTTTCTATAGGTGTAGAAATTAGTGGTGCGGTTCCACCACAACCAAAAAGTAAGCTAGTAGCGGCAGCGGTTAGGGTGAGTTGCAGTCGTCTCATTTGATATCTCGTCATTTATATTTTAATTAAATAGTTCTTCTGTTGTATATATGTTTTTTAGTCGTACTCCTTTTTCGGTATGCTGTACGGTTATAATTTCATGATGCGCGTCGTGTTCTAAAAATAGATAATATCCTTCATCTGCAGCTTTAGTGAGAAAACGTTCTTTTTCGGTTAAAGATTGTAAAGGCCTTGTGTCATAACTCATAATATAAGGCAAGGGCAGATGCCCCAAAGTAGGTAGCAAGTCTGCCATAAAGCAAATGATTTTACCCTTGTAATTAAGCATAGGTATCATTTGTTTATCGGTGTGTCCATTTGCAAAGAAGATATCAAAACCAAGAGGTGTAGAGCTTAGCATGTCTGCTTCTGGTACTTCTATAAATTTTAAGCGTCCACTTTCTTCTATAGGTAAAATATTTTCTTTTAAAAAAGATGCTTTTTCCCTTTGGTTGGGTTGGGTAGCCCACTTCCAATGGGCTTCATTACTCCAGAAATGTGCATTTTTAAAAGCCGATTCGTAACCTGTTTTTTTAGCGTTCCACTGTATGGCACCCCCACAATGGTCGAAATGTAAGTGTGTTAAAAATACATCTGTAATATCGTCTCTATGAAATCCATATGTTTTTAAAGAGGTGTCTAAAGAGGCATTGCCCCATAAGTGGTAGTACCCAAAAAAGGTGTCTGATTGTTTAGTACCCATTCCTGTATCTATAAGGGTAAGACGGTCGCCATTTTCTATTAATAAGCATCTAGTTGCAATATCAATCATGTTATTGGCATCGGCAGGATTGGTTCTAAGCCATAATGTTTTGGGAACTACTCCAAACATGGCGCCACCATCGAGCTTAAAATTTCCAGAATTAATGGGAAATAAATTCATAAGAAACGAATTTACAAAATATGCTTAAAAACCATAAGCTTGTTAAGATATAATTCGCATTTAGAGTGCTGATTATCGAAACATTTAATAAAAATTATTTTTTTGGTTGGTTTAGAGTAATTTTACGTGATTTCTTTCCTAAGCAGTAGATTTAACAAAATAAAGTACACTTATACTTAATAAACCTAGCTTTAAATTGTAAATTTGCACTCCTTTTAATTGATATTCAGGACAGCATTGAAAATTATTTTTTCACATATACTGCTATTAACTCTTATACTTAGACCTCTATACTCTATAGGTTATGTGGCCTATTTCGAATTAAATATCGATTATATTGTTGAAACGTATTGTAAAAACACTGCAAAGCCAGAGCTAAAATGTAATGGTAAATGTCATTTGGCAAGTCAACTGGCATTAAGCAAAACAGGAGATACTTCTAAGGAGGCTTCATATACGTCACTCTATGAAGCGTTTTTACCCGTATATTTTCAAGAAAATACTGCTATTAATATTAGTAATGGCTATAAAATTGTTACTGCAAATAACTGGAGGTATTTAAGCCCTCGTTTTTGTTTTTATGCCAATGTATCTAACCCGCCTCCACAAGCGATTTAATTGTCTTTAGGTCTTATTTCAAACTTATTTAAAGATTAAGTATGCCCGTTTTTAACATGTTATAAGAAAGTATATACCATGTTCTCGTTTTAAAAACGAATTAACGCGGTGTATGTTATATCTAAAGTAATCATGGCCACGACAAAGGATTCCCGTGGTGTTTCCTGCGTTTTATCAATACCATAACATCAATAATTTAATACGAAAGTATATAGCAGCCTATATAAAACAAAGCATTTTATATAAGTGCTATCAAAATATTTAATATGAAACATATTATAGTACTTGCCTTATTATGGGTAGGTTTTAGTGCGTGCGCACAACAAGTATTTAAAGGTATCGTTGTAGATCAAAATAACATACCATTAGCGCAAGCTACAGTGCAATCTAAAAGTAATTTAAACACTGCTGTTGTTACTAACGAATTAGGAGAATTTATGATAACGCTTAGTGAAAACACTGTAGTGGTCGTACAATTTATAGGCCATACTACGGTAACTACAACGTTAGGAAAAGGTGTAAATAAAATTGTTTTAGAAGAAAGTGATGAGCTTTTAGATGTCGTTGTAGTCTCTGCCAGTAGAGAATTGCAACAGCGTAAAGAAGTACCAGCTGCGATTGGAGTTATTTCTGCTAAAGGTATTTCAGAAACTAAGGCTTTGGGTATTGACCAGTTGGTCAATGATGTGCCAGGTGTTTTTGTTGCTACTTCTAGAGCAGCGAGTAATGAACAACATTTTACGGCAGTACGTACACCAATATCAACACGTGCCTTATTTTTATTTTTAGAAGATGGTTTACCTATTCGTCCTACTTCTGTATTTAATCACAATGCGTTGTTAGAAATGAACGATCTGTCTTTTGAGCGTGTGGAAGTTTTAAAAGGACCTGCTTCTAGTATTTACGGTAGTGAAGCCATAGGGGCAAGTTTTAACTTTATCACTAAAAACCCAACTAAAGATTTTACAGGAGGTGTAGGGTTTCAAGCGAACGATTTAGGTTTAACGCGATACGAATTAGAATTGTCTCAATATGCTAACGACAATGTTGGGTTTTATATTGGGGCGCATTATGTACAGCGAGAAAATGGGCCTATAGAGCACAGCGATTACGAGAAATTTGCACTTACCTTTAAAAATGTAAACCATTTATCAGCCAATTTAAATTGGACCAACGTGTTCGATATTATAGATTTTAGATCAGATATGGCTGGGTCTTTAAGTGAATCGGATTTTTTTGGAGGTAATTTTGAGAGTGATCAAACGTTTACAGAGCGAGATGCTTTGGCCTTTCGATTTAGAAGTACATTCGACAAAGTTTGGAATGCGAACAATAAAACAGCATTAAACTTTATTTTTAGAAACAATGAAATGGCGCAAAACCCTTCATTTCGTATCAGACAGGATAGAGACAGAACCACAAGACAATTAACGGGGACAGGGACAGGTGAAGTTAACAACAATGCCTTTAAAAGTTATGTGGGTTTAGCACAGCATAAAGTTACGTTTAATGGGTTACAAAATGCATCTTTAATAATAGGAGGCTCTATAGATTATTCGCCACAGCGTTTTGTAGCAGAAACAACTGCTGTAACAGTAGATCCCGAATCTGGCAGAAATACAGCATTTACGATTAATGAAGGTGATTTTATATTGAATTACGATACCGATATTTTTAACTATGCGGGGTATGTTCAGTTTGAATTCGACCCCATAGAACGCTTAAAAGTTACAGCAGCATTGCGTTATGATGGCTTCTTGTATGATTATAATAATTTAGTAGATGCTGTGGCAGGACCAAGAGATTCTAAAAACGAATATGATAATTTTTCACCTAAATTGGGGCTAAATTATAATTTTAATAGAAATTTTGGTATGTATACGAACTATTCTAAAGGGTTTACACCGCCGCAAACTTCTACTTTGTATAGAAATAGCTTTGTTGGTGTAGGTGAAGAGGTGTTCGATTTACAACCAAGTGTTTATGATAATGTGGAGTTAGGTACCTATTTAGGAGTAAACGATAAGCTTAAAGTGGATGTGGCACTATATGCATTACAAGGAAGAAATACTTTAGTTACATTGAGAGATGATAATGATGAATTTTTTAATAGAAATGCAGGAAAAACCTTGTCTTATGGTGTAGAATATGGGGTACGTTATACGCCTACTAAAGAAATAACCATTAGCCATAATGGTAGCTTTGCACAGCATAGGTATATTGATTTTTTTGAAAGGGGGGTGGATTTATCCGATACGGATAGAGAAACTGCGCCATCGCTGTTAGGAAACAGTAGAGTGATTTACAAACCAGGCTTTGTAAAAGGCTTGACCTTAAGCGCAACACATGAGTTGGTTGGGTCTTACAATACAAGTTTTGAAGATCAAGTAGAAAATGAAGATGGTACCAGAGGTACAGCAACCTATGCTGGCCATAATGTCTTTAATGTCTTGTTGTCTTACGAGACCAAGCATTTTGAAATTTGGGGACATGCATTAAATGTGTTTGATAAGCTGTATTCTGCCAGAGCAAGTTTTAATAGATTTAGAGGTGAAAATAGCTTTACTATTGGTAATCCTAGAGCATTTCACTTTGGCGTTAGGTATAAGTTTTAATTTTATAAAGTACGTATAGCAAAATCTAATGAATGGTTTTGCTATGCGTTTCTATAAATAATACAATGTATTATGAAACATAATAAACTCAATCAATGGCTTTGGAAATGGCATTTTATAGGCGGGCTAATAGTCTTGCCATTTGTTATTTTATTAGCCATAACAGGAGGTATCTATTTGTTTAAAGACGATTATGAAGCCCCACGGCAAAAGCATATACGCTATGTTGAGGCTAAAGGCAATACGATAGCTTTTCAAAAGCAATTAGAGCTGGCTAAGACAGTCTTTAAAAAGCAGCCCAATGCAATGGTTGTTCCTACAGCTCCCAATCAAGCGACAGAGTTTGTTTCGGGGCGTTTTAGTCATAAAAAAAGTGTGTTTATAAATCCTTATACTGCTCAAGTTTCAGGGAAAATAAGTCCAAAAGATTCTAACATGCATACGGTAAGAAAATTACATGGTGAATTGCTTTTAGGTAGTTTTGGCACTAAAATTATCGAACTGGTTGCCAGTTGGCTTTTTGTGCTTATCATAACAGGTATTTATGTGTTTTGGCCAAAAGAACAGGGAATAAAAGCGTTTTTCAGAATCCGACTGAAACAAGGCAAGCGCTTATTTTTTAGAGATCTACATAGTGTTTTAGGGTTTTGGGTGTCATTGTTATTGGTGATTACACTTGCAGGAGGTATGCCTTGGACCGATGTGTTTGGCAGTAGTTTTAAATGGGTACAGAAGGTAACCCATACGGGGTTCCCGAAAACTTGGAGCGGAAGAGGTTTAGCGTCTCAAGTAGGCGACTCTGCGGTTACTTTAGATGCTATGGTTGCTTTGGCCCAAGCGAAAAATTTAAAGGGAACTGTTTCGGTTGGTCTTCCTATGGGGCCAAAAGGAGTATATAGTATTTATAATGAGACCTTCGATTTAGAAACTCAAGAGCGTTTTTATTACGACCAATATTCTGGAAAACAGGTGTTTAAACATGAGTGGCAGGACGTTGGTATTTTAATGCGAGGACGCATGTGGGTAATGGCTTTTCATCAAGGACAGTTTGGACTGTGGAATTGGATATTAATGTTAAGCGTTGCCATAATAGTAACTGTTGTTGCCCTAGCGGGCTTGCTATCCTATCTAAAACGCAAGCAAAAAGGCGATTGGGGTGTGCCTAAAGTACCTGCACAATTTAAAGTAGGGTATGGCATTATAGCAGGTATTATAGTATTAGGTATTGTGTTTCCTTTGTTTGGACTAAGTGTTTTGCTTATTGCTGGTATTGACTATTTTAAAAGGCTAAGACAACAAAAGATGGAGGTATAATTATAAGCTTTAAATTTTAGAAAACGCATTTAGCTATTAATAAAGAGGTTGTCTAAAAAGGCAGTCTCTTTTTTTGTTTTGAATTGGATTGAAGTTTCATCATCTTAAAGTCATGAAAGCATCCCCTAACTGCCACGGCAAGAAAATTTGCAGCTACCATTTGGACTAATTAATGAGTGTTTGAGTTGCACATCACATCGTTATGGGGTAGAAATGAGGTTACACGTGTTATTAGGAGATAGCGCTATTAAAACTACAGAAAATCACATGTCTATAGACAAAAATTATTTACAAGATTATATAAAACCCTTATATTTATAGTGTAAATAACATATACTGGTGCGTGTTATTTAATTGTTGGTAGTAATATCCAAAAAAACAAAATTAGTATCTTCACAATATGACAGCAAAACTAAAACAAATTGAAGTTGAAGAAAAAATAATAGCGATAACTTCACACAACGAAGATGATTATATCTGTTTGACTGATATGGTTCGCGGAGAAGAAGGAAATGACCATATCAGAAACTGGATGAGAAATAGAAATACAGTTGAATTTCTTGGGATTTGGGAACAATTAAACAACCCAAATTTTAAAGGTGTCGAATTCGACACCTTTAAAAAAGAAGCTGGCTTAAATTCATTTAATCTAACTCCCAAAAAATGGATTCAATCAACAGATGCTATTGGAATAATATCCAAAAGTGGTAGAAACGGAGGTACTTATGCTCACAGAGATATTGCTTTTGAATTTGGAGCTTGGATAAGCCCAATGTTCAAACTGCTTCTAATTAAGGAATTCCAGAGACTTAAAGAAATTGAGTCTAATCAATACAATCTAGAATGGAATGTTAAAAGAGTTTTAAGTAAGGTGAACTATAATATACATACAGATGCTGTGAAGAATCATATCATTCCAAAATCAAATTATTCAACCGAAAAACAATGGATTGAATATGCAGAAGAAGCAGATTTATTAAATGTAGCATTATTTGGCTGTACTGCCAAACAATGGAAAGAAGCAAATCCAGAACACGCTTTAAATGGAAAAAATATGCGTGATTTCTCAAGTATAAATGAATTAGCAGTCCTATCTAACCTAGAATCACTTAACTCTGAATTAATAAAAAGCGGAGTAGAAAAAAGAATACGATTTAATAATATGCATAGAATTTCAAGGCAACAATTAGAAATTCTAAATAAGACAGATCTTTTAAAATCAATTAAAAAACAATCTGATTCAACATATATTGACGAAAAAAAGAAACTTGAATAAAAATACTACTGCCAATAACTAAGAAGCATATGGAGTGCCTATAGGCCAGCGCTATACGCCTTGTTGACTGATCCGTTTCGGAAAAGCCCAAGCCTTATGGGTTAAACGTTTTTTAGGTAAGATTGGTTTTGAAAATGAAAAATTGAAACAAAATAAAAAGTTTTGGCTAAGTGCTTAACTGGAAATTAATTGTTATTTAATTCCTGTACTAACAATAGCCGAAGCTGTTGTATGTAATTCCCTGAAAAAAGTAATTAAATTATAGTAAGTGAACTTCTTCTTAAAGTATTTAAAAAAGCATAAAGACAAAAAAGAGTTGAAAAAATCTAATTTCGGAAGAGATTATGGATGGTATATTGAGTACGACGGTAAAGCTATTGGAGAGCTTATTGACTGGAAATTTACTGATATGTTTTGGTGCGATTATAAAATAGTCTCATTAAATAATGAATGGGAAAGTATTTTATTTGATGAAAAAAGATGGCAGAATTGTGAGTTTAAATTTAAAAACAAAGTGTATAATAAGTACGCTGAAAACGCATTTTCAGGATTTGCTCCTGGAAGCTTAATGAAAACAAAAACGGTAGGAATGCGAATGTTATATTTTACTGAACTTTGAAAACAAACTACATTCAACATTATATATGAAATTAGAGCAATTTAGGCTAGATCAAAAGATCACTTCCTTTTGCCAAGAGGTTATTTTGTCAGTACTGTTGGTTTAGATGAAGATATGATAAAACGTTATGTAAAGTATCAATCTCATCATGATAATAATTAATGTGATGCCCCTATGGGGCTAATCAGAAATCCAAAGCCACCGTTTTTAACGGTGGTTTTTTACAAGTAGACTTACTCTGGTGTGCTTCTGTATGGGTTACAAGCTCTAGAACCATTGGTTAGCCGTATAATTAAATTATAAGTTGAAATAGGCCTAAAATACGCGTTCATTTCATTTTCTATTTCCTTGCTCGTATTTTTCGTAACGCTGCTATGAAAAACAACCGCAGTGTCATATAATAAGAAAGCAACTTCGTATTTTTAAGCCCATTTTAACTCATAATTGGTGTTAAATCTTCCATGTTTTGGGGATATCTATATCTTTTAGTTGTCATACATTCCTATCTTTTCGATAAAAGAAATATTAATAAAAATATCATTAGATAATAAACTTCTTATGCGAATCTTGCCATCATTAGACACGACGATATTTAGTTTTCCTGAAACATCATTAAGCGCATCAAATGTTCCTGTCCTAAAAGCGGTTCTGGAGGAAGAATATGCTGAAAATATTTGCGGAATATTATCAGCTCTATAAAAGAATAATCCTGAAACAGAATTAGGATCATTAGATGATATAACAAAACTTCCACCCTTAATTTCTAAGCCGTTTTTTTGTTTAATTGTTGGTACGTCTATTATTAAAGATTCACCATTTTTAAATCTTTTGCCAAAATCGCGAGAATTTTTCCTATTAAATTTTGATAAAAACAGATCATTAGCAATGTCAATTCTTTTAAAATCATTTCCATAATTATCTTTTATTGTATTCGAATCGATGCATTCATCATCAGTAAGTTTAACGTAAGTGTCTTCATCACTATACCATTTTTCATCAGTTCTATTTGTCTCTTTAATATATTTGTAATCAATACCTAATCGAGTTCCTTCTCCTGCAGCATCTGAAAAGCAATTATTTCTTATTTTCGTGTACAAAGCCCATTTAGTTAAGTTAATTACGGAGGCATTATCCTTAATTATAGATTCTTCTTTAGATTTTTTATATGATATTCTATTGTTTTCTATCACTGTATTTCTTGAACGTTGATATAGAGGATTAGAAAAACCATCTACAATTAAATCTTCTCCTCCTATAGCGATTAAACCTTTGTCTGAAAAATCGAAATTACCATAGTATTGATCTGTTACTTGAATACTGTTATTTGCAATTAATGCACCATTAGATGATTTTAACGTGATAGAAGAAGGGTAATTTCCGTCAAATTCAGTCGTTTCCAATACAATTCCTTTTGACACGTATGGCTTAAAAAATCTATCGTCACCATAATTATTTTGAATAGCATTATAAAAACCTCCTAAGGGAAAATCAGGAGTATTATTAATATTTTGATTGTCTTTTATTGAAATACCATTAAATGAAATGGAAGAGCCTGTTGAATGGAAATAAGACGAATTCCATATGACGCCAGCCCGTAAATTATTTACGATAAAACTATTCGATAAATTTAAAATAGGTGAATTATTATCAATCAAATTAAAAATTCCTGTTTTATTATATTCTATCTGACAATGTTCTATTTTTGTGAAAATTGAAGCTGTAAGATCTGGGTTTATATCAGGGTTACCGTCAAAAACAATACCACTTTCTTTAAATTTTCTTATTTTTAAATTACTTAAATCATTATAAATAGAAGCATAAAAATATATTCCATTTCTCCCTTTATTTTTACCGTCGACAGTAAAATTTTTAAATTGATTACCTTGAATAGGTCTGTATTGTTTTCCATTTGAAACCTCAGAGTTGAAGCCATTAAAACCTTTTATTTCAATGAAATTCCCTTCGTGCGAAGCTTCGATTATTGTTGATGACATTCCTTCTCCAATAATTTTAACCCCTTCTTTATTTTCTGTTGTACGTATTTTTTTTAAGGTTTTTTTTGTAATATAAGTTCCACTTGATAACTTAATGAGGCTATTTGAAAAATTAATAGCCTTCTGCATAGCTGCTGTATCATCAATTTCATCATTTACTTTAGCTCCAAACCATTCAGGATATACTTCTGTGATTTTTGGTAAACCTACTATAGTTCCTTCTCCATCAAATATCTGATAAATACCAGCATTAATACTGCCGTTTATTGTTAATATTGCACCGCTTTCTACTGTTAATTTATTGCCTTTGAAAAAATTAAGTACAATATTTTCTGGAATAGTGAAATTTTCTTTTACTATAATATTTCCTTTAATTGTTATCGTTCCAATACCATTTAAATTGTCGGGTAGATAAATTGTGTCAAATAATATATTGTTCTTACTTGAATCATTATCTTGTGTTCCTTGAACAATGACAAACTCTGTAGTTTGTCCAAACGTGAATAATGATGTAAGTATCATTAATAGTGTTAATCCTGTCCTCATTTTGTTTTGATGTTTTATAACAATGAATAAAACTCCATTACTTAAGTCGTTTGCCTAGCGCTAGCAGAGACAAGTTAGTTAAATAATAGAGATTATCGAGTTATATGTTTAACTTCCAAATCTAAAGAATTTTATTTTCTTTGTGGGAGAAAAATAAAAAGTAAAATGAGTTGATTTGTGAGTTATCCCCGTTTTTACTAAATTGATTAAATAGTTTATCTTCATTATCTGGTTTGACATAGGCATCTTTAGATGCCTATCAGTTTTACTTACTCTTGTTGCTTTTTCCTCGTCTTAATACTAATTGCAGCCACTATTCTTGTCTCCAATCACTGCTTTTATAGAATCACACTTCTTTATATGTATGAAAAAATAAAAAGGCCGTAACTTAAAATTACGGCCTTGCTTAAATATCAAATTTTGTAACGGTTATTTAGGACGTTACATTTTTATTTTGAACTCATCTTGACGTTTTGTTTTTAACCGAAAATGAGTTGAAATTTAACCAGATGAGGCACTTTTTGAAGCTCATAGCAACGCTACGGACAAAAAAAGTAACGAAATATGGGTGAATTTCAGCCATATTTTAGGAAATAGAAAACCTCAAGATGAGTTCTTTAATAATTACCCCACAATATGTAATTCTGTAAAATCTTTAGTTAATACTAATGTGTTATCATCAAGTTTTACATCCTTAAAAGGAATTTCAACGTTGTCTACTTCAACTTTAGAGATTTCGAAAGGCAAACCATGTAAATTCAGTTTAAAAGTCTCGTAAGGGGTTATAAACTTACCAGATTTATGCTGTTGGATGATTAATTCTTTCTTTTTTCCTAATAATCTAAAATTTCTTAAACTGTAGCGTCCTTTGACGTAATCGTAACCATCTTCGGCATCTTCATATACTGTAGATTCTTCTTTACCTTCGGTATAGTATACATCTAATAACAACTCATCAATGGTTTTTTCACCTACATATTGTTGTACAGGATATTTCGGGATAATAGCACCTTCTTTTACAAAAATTGGCATGCTGTCTAAATCGGCATCTACCCATATTTCTTGACCACCAGTAACAACTTCGTCAGTCCAGAAATTATACCATTGTCCTCTAGGAATGTACATGCGTCTTCCTTTTTGGTTTGGTCCCGTAATAGGACAGGCTAAAATCTTTTCACCAAAAATAAATTCGTCGTTTCTATAGTGCGTTTGCGGATCTTCTTGATCGTAAAGTACTAGTGATTTTAAGATAGGAATACCTTCTTCTACGTACCTCCAAAATGCAGTGTATAAATACGGTAATAACTCGTAACGTAATTCGATAAACTTTCTCACCACATCGGTAATGGTATCTCCAAAAGCCCAGGGTTCTTGGTCGCCATGATCTCCAGAGGAGTGTGTTCTACAGAAGGGGTGGAAAATACCTAACTGGATCCAACGGGCATACAATTCGCCATTAGGTTGTTCGGCAAAACCACCAATGTCCGATCCTATAAATGAGAATCCAGACATACACATGCGTTGCGCTTGCAGGTTGGCTATATTTAAGTGGTCCCATGTTGCAATATTATCACCCGTCCAACTAGAGGTGTAACGTTGTGTTCCAGAATACGCTGCTCTTGTAATAACAAAAGGACGTTTTGGATATGAAAATTTCTTTAAACCTTGGTAAGTAGCACGTGCCATTTGCATGCCGTAAACGTTGTGCGCTTTTCTATGGCTACAAGGGTTACCGTCGTAATCGTGTCTCACATCGTTAGGGAAGGTTTTTCCAGGAACGTCCATTACAGCAGGTTCGTTCATATCATTCCAAACCCCTTTAACACCAATATCTTCGATTAATTCTTTAAATAAATCCGACCACCATTCTCTTACTTCAGGATTGGTAAAGTCTGGGAAATAACATTCTCCTGGCCATACCTTACCTTTCATGTAAGGGCCATCGGCACGCTTACAGAAATAATCGTTATCTAAGCCCTCTTTAAATACAGAATAGTCCATATCTATTTTAATACCAGGATCTATAATTACTATGGTTTTAAAGCCATCGTCTGCCAGCTCTTTTACCATGCGTTTTGGATCTGGGAAATATTCTTTGCTCCATGTGAAACATCGAAAGCCTTCCATATAATCGATGTCTAAATAAATAGCATCACAAGGAATTTGCAGTTCTCTAAACTTAGCGGTGATTTCCTTAACATTAGATTCTGGGTAGTAGCTCCATTTACATTGGTGGTATCCCAAGGCCCATAGTGCTGGCATTTCATGCGGCTTTCCTGTTAAGTCGGTATAGTTGGCGACAACCTCCGACATTTCCGGACCATAGATAAAATAATAGTTCATTTCTCCACCATGAGCCCAGAAACTGGTTATGTTTCTGCGTTCGTGGCAAAAATCGAAAAAGGAACGGAAGGTATTATCAAAGAAAATCCCATAAGATTTCTTGTTGTGTAAGGCCGTGTAA
>CAZLTR010000003.1:0-35837 GCA_964562415.1 uncultured Hyunsoonleella sp.
GGATTAAGGGGAGTGTTGCAGGAGTGGTATTGTTTAAGGTTGTTTTTGTGCTTTGGAGTTCTTAATAACACCACCCTTGATCCCTCCTTATTAGGAGGGAAGGCAGTTTGATGTTACAAGGATATAATTTAAGTGATAAAGCGCATGCGTTTTCCCTCTAAAAAAAGAGGGTCTGTTTGATGCAGAGGAAAACTTTTTTAATTAGTGCGCTATTTTCAAAATACGTCAATATACAAAAGAGCTGCAAGGTGTAAGCTTGCAACTCTTTTAACGCTATTAATAATTTAGGGATGTTTAAATACCTTGTTTAGCATTGGTAAGTGAGGTTTCTGCAACACGATCTTTATACAGCCACATTTTAAATTTAGTGACCAAATAAAATAAAATAGGTACTACAATTAATGTCAAGAATGTGGCTATAAATAAACCGTAAATAACAGTCCAAGCCAAAGGTCCCCAGAAAATCACGTTATCTCCACCAACATAAATGTGAGGATTGAATTCGCTAAATAGGGTAAAAAAGTTAATGTTAAGTCCTGTAGCTAAAGGAATGAGACCTAAAATAGTTGTAATTGCTGTTAGCAATACAGGACGCAAACGCGCTTTTCCTCCTTTAACAATAGCTTCTACAAGGTCTCCCTTTTGGATGTAAGCATCTTCATTTAAATGCAATTGCACTTTCTTTCTGTCAATTAATAATTGAGTATAATCTAGCAGTACAACGCCGTTATTAACTACAATTCCAGCCAGTGAAATAATACCCATCATCGTCATCATGATAACAAAAGCACTACCTGTAAGTACGATACCACCAAATACACCAATTAAACTTAAGAAAATGGCTAGCATAATAATGGCAGGTTTAGATACCGAATTGAATTGAAAGATGAGAATGAAGAAGATAAGCCCTAGTCCTGTAAAGAAGGCCCCCATTAAAAAAGCCATTTGTTTATTTTGTTCTTCAATTTGGCCTGTATAATCAATTTTTACACCGTTGGGTTTGTCGGTGAAACTTTTCATTTCGTTTTGAATTTTAGATACGATAGCACCAGCATCTGTAAAGCCAGGCGCTAAAGCAGAGTATAAGGTGACAACACGTTTTACTCTTTTATGCTTAATAGCACTAAATCCAGACGTATTGTTTTGATTGGCTATAGCAGAAACAGGCACTTCTTTAATCTGTCCTGTGGCCATATCTCTAAATGTGATTTTTTGGTTAAATATAGCACTGGTGTTATAGCGGTTTTCTTTGTTGAAACGCACGTAAATGTCGTAATCTTCACCATCGTTTTTATAGATGCCTGCTTTAGCTCCGAAGATAGAATTGCGCAGTTGTTGCCCTACTTGTCCAGCGGAGACCCCAAGTTCTCCTGCTTTTTTACGATCTATTTGAACTTTCATTGAAGGTTTCGATTTGTTAACATCGATTTTAAGTTCGTCAATACCTTGTATGTTTTTTGTATTGATAAAGTCGCGCATTTTTTCTGCAGTAGCAATGAGTTCACCGTAGTCTTTACCCTCAATTTCTATGTTGATGGGGTAGCCTGCAGGAGGCCCTACGGCATCTTTTTCAACAGAAATGGCAACACCAGGGTAGATGCCTTTTAAAGCTTCTTGCACTTTTTTAAGCAAGATATTACTATCGGCACCATCTCTAAATTTATATTCTCGCATGGTAGCGGTAATTTTACCGCGATGTGGCATTTCTGCTGCCGAGCCTCCATCGGTTTGCGGATTCCCAGCGCCTTCACCAACTTGAGATACAGCACTTTCGGTAAGGAAATTAAAATCGCCTTTCATATAAGTGTTCTCATTGATGATTTTATATACCCGTTGCTCAATATCTTTAGTAATCGCGTTTGTTTTGGCAATATCTGTACCTTCAGGATACTCTATATACACTATAATTTGATTAGGCGTATTGTCTGGGAAGAACTCTACTTTGGTACGCTGGCTACCTACAGAAGCGCCAAAGCCCATAAATGCTACGATAAGTAAAACAAAAGTAACTATAGTTATGGCAATGGGTTTTTTGCCTTTTAATGCAGCCCGAAGCACGCGCTCGTAAAAACGTTCCCATTTTGGTAGTATTTTATTTTGAAAGCCATTCGCCCAACTTCTTAAGAAAAAACGATACGCCCAAAGTAAGATTATGGTGGCTACCATAAGCGTGCCTAAGCCCCTGTAAGCTCCTCCAAAAATGAGAATAAGTATGCCCAAACCACCAACAATTGCAGAGATCTTAATGATATTTTTAAGCGGCATCTCTTTGTCTTCAATCGTCATGTATTGCGATACCAGTACAGAGTTGAAAAAGATCGCAACGAATAAGGAAGACCCAAGTACAACCGATAACGTTATTGGAAAATAGATCATAAATTGTCCCATCACTCCTGGCCATAAGCCTAGCGGAATAAAAGCGGCTACCGTAGTGGCAGTGGATATAATGATAGGGTAGGCAATTTCACCAATTCCTTTTTTAGCAGCTTCAATGCGGCTCATGCCTTCTTCGCTCATAAGACGGTATACATTTTCTACAACTACAATACCGTTATCAACTAACATTCCTAAGCCCATGATCAATCCAAACAAAATCATGGTATTCATAGTGTAGCCTAAAAGGTTTAATATCATAAGCGACATAAACATAGACATAGGAATGGCAAATCCCACAAAAAGAGCGTTTTTAAAGCCTAAGAAGAACATTAAAACAGTAACTACTAATAGAATACCAAAAATGATGTTATTCACCAAATCGTCAACCTGGCCAATAGTTTTGGAGGATTGATCGTTGGCTATGGTTACGGTTAAATCGGGAGGGAACACATTGGCCACGGCATCGTCTTTTATTTTTTGAATTTGCTCTGCGGCAGCTACCATATTTTTACCCGCACGTTTTTTAACATCAAGCATGACTACAGGATGCCCAAACTCTCTGGCATAGGTGGTTTTGTCTTCGTCTTTAAATGTCACTGTAGCAACATCTCTAAGGTAAATGGAATTACCACGTTCTGATTTTACAACAAAATTCTCTAGTGCTTCTGGTGTTTCAATTTCACCAATTATTCTTATCGTACGACGCTGGCCGCTGGTAATAAGGTTGCCTGCAGACATGGTAAGGTTGCCGTTTTGAATGGCGTTTAAAATGTCACTAAAGCTTACCTGTGCCGCCATCATTTTATAAATATCTACAGCGACTTCAACCTCCTTTTCTTGAGCACCACGAATGTCTACCTGTTTAATTTCTTGCAGACTTTCTATTTCATCTTCAAGGTATTCGCCAAATTCTTTGAGTTTGTCGATAGGGTAGTCTCCCGAAATATTAATGTTGAGTATTGGAATTTCTTCCGACATGCTCAAATCGAATACGTTGGGTTCTACTTTAGCGCCATTAAAGGTGGGCCAGTCTTCACTTGCTGTTTCAGAGTCGACCTCGTCTTTTACTTTTTGTTTGGCGGCTTCGACAGAAATATTTTCATCAAATTCTACAATAACAATAGAATAATCTTCTTGAGAAGTTGATGTAATTTCAACGACGTTACTTACCGTTTTAAGCTTGTCTTCTATGGGGTCTGTAATTAGTTTTTCAATGTCTTCAGCAGTGTTTCCAGGATAGATAGAACTAATATAAATTTTAGTTTCTTTGATCTCAGGAAAGTTTTCTCGGGGCATGCTAAAGTAAGCTCCTGTGCCAAGAACAAGAATAAGTGCTATGAGGACATACATGGTCGTTTTATTAGTAATCGCCCAAGACGACCATGCAAACTCTTTGTCTACTTTTTTATTTGTATTTGTCATTACTTAAATGAATTTTAAGTTTAAATTTTTGGAGTGTAATAAGGAGTTCAATGTGATAAACGTCCTGTTTAGCTTTGCTTTAAGACTTTTACATCTTGCCCGTCTTTAACACTTCTCGCACCTTCATCGATAATTTCATCACCATTTACAATCCCAGAAACAATCTCTATGGCATTGTCTTGGGTTTTACCAGTTTTAATAAATGTGCGTTTAACCTTTGCTTTGTCTCCTGTTTTATCACTTATGGTATAGACGTACTGTTGGCCTTCTGCATTTTCTGAAATAATACTCTGAGGTATTAAAATGGCCTTAGGATTCGTATAATCGTTAATTTTAAGTTTTGCCGTTAAATTAGGTTTAATGGCTACACCTTTAGTGTTAGGCAGTGCAATTTCTGCCTTAAACGTACGGTTAGCAGGGTTGATAAAATTACCAGCTTGTCTCACTTTAGCCGAAACAGTGGTCCCTAATACTGGGAAATCAACTTTTACAGTTTTACCTTTTACAATCGCTGCGATGTAGCGTTCTGGCACATCGGTTTCGATATACATATCATCTAAATTTACGATACGGAACAATTGTGATTGTCCTGGAGCAACGACGCTGCCTTGTTCGGAGATAACATCATCTATCGTTCCGCTAAATGGGGCACGTACGATCGTTTTACCAATTTGCTGTTCTAATTGGCTTACCGCTTGTTGTTGTGCCTCGTAACTAGATTTAGCTTGTAGATATTGAATTTCACTGCCAATTTTTTGATCCCACAAACGTTTTTGGCGTTCGTAAGTGGTTTTGGCTAAATCGGTTTGAATTTTTAATTGCGCCACTTGTTGGCTAAGTCCGCCATCATCAATCTTGGCTAACGTTTGGCCTTTGCGCACGCGTTGGCCTTCTTTTACATACACACGACTCAGTAAACCTGAAAATTCTGGATAAATCACTAGATTTTGCTTGGTATCTACATCACCTTGTAATTCTACATAATGTTCGAAATTTGTTTCTTTAGCAGTAAAAGTGGTTATTAAAGGAATTTTGGTTTGAGGATCCAATACTTTTATACGCTGCTCTAATTGTTTGAGCTGATTTGTAATTTCTTGGGATTTGCTATCGAGTTCGGTTTTCTTTTTTCGAATCAATTCAAGATCATCAGACGCAATTATACTGTCTAGAGATGCTGTGTTACCTCCACCACATGAACTTAACATTAGGGCACTTATTACGATTAAACTTATATATTTCATTTGGATTGATTTTTAGTTTTTAATGGAATTAGATATGGTTTCTAAGGCAGTTTTACTATTAATAACGTTAAGCATGGCCTGTAATAGTTCTTGTTGAGCACTATATAACTGTGTTTGCGCTTGTCTCAATTCAAAACTCGAACTAATGCCTTCAAAAAATTTAGTTTGATTTTTTTGCTCGATGCGCTCTGCGAGATTTAAGTTTTGTTTCTTGTTATTGTAATCTTCTATGGCGAATTGATAATCGCTTTTAGCAGAAGTAATTTGAAGTTTTAAGCGTTGTTCTGTTTCGTTGAGCTCTGCTATAGATTTTTCTAAATTTATTTTTGCGCGTTGTGTTCTGGCACTTTTTAAACCAGAACCAAATATGGGTATTTTAATGCTGGCACCTAAAAGCGCAAACCCAAAATAGTCCTGGTCGGCATTTAGAAAGTCGAAATTATTGCTAAAAGAGGTGTAACCACCAGATAAGAATGCCCCCACGCTAGGTAACGCTCTGCTCCGTTCAAGTTTTACGAGCAGTTCTTTACTTATTTTATCATTTTCTGCAATGCGATAGTCTACGGTCGTATTCACAGGAAAACTAGTACTCGCAAAATTTAAGTCGATATTTTTAGCGGTTAAACTTTCTAAATCTTCAGTGAGTTCAAGGTCTAAATCTATAGCTCTGCCTATAGTTAAGTTAAGCATCTGGTAGCTTACATTTTTTAGACGTTGTCCATTATTTAAGTTGCTTTCTATGCCAGAGAGTGTAATTTGTAGTTGTTCTACGCTTTCTTCTTCTTCTAAACCATTTTCGTAAATTTTTGTAATTTCTTTAAGGTTTTTTTCGAGTACTGCTTTGTTTTTTTCTAAGATAGCAACACTTTTTTCTGCTAATAATACGTTGCCATAAGCGTTGATTACCGCTTTTCGAACTTCCAAATCTGTTTTGGCTTTAGCATTTTTTGAAATTTCTAAAAAGACTTTAGCCGATTGTAGGCCTACTATATAAGAGCCATCAAAAATTAATTGTGAAAGTGTTGCCGAAGCATTGACGTTTTGTTCAGTGCCAAAAATCACAGGAACGAGTTCCGAATTTGGATTACTAAAATCACTAGGGATTACCGTTACTTGTTGTTTTAAAAACTTTTGATAGTCAATACTACCATCAATTTGAGGGAGTCCCGTAGCTATAGTTTCCCATTTTTGTTTTTTAGCAGCTTCGATATCGAGAGCAGCACCGTTGGCTGAAGTATTATGTGCTAAAGCATAATCTATAGCCTCTTGTAAAGAAAACTGTTTTGTCTCGTTTTGCGCCATAATTGTCATGGTAAAGCATAAACAGACAAAAAAGATGAGTTTGTTTTTCATTTTAAGATTGATTTGAATTGATGTGAGTGTTTAATATGTCTAAACCCTTAGGAGTACAGATACCTCGTAAGTGGTATTCTAAATAATTATTCATAAGCATATGCATTGAAAATTTGTCTTCAGGAAAAAGGTCTTTGTCTTTTATTACGGTAACACCATTAAAGTAGAGTCTTGCAATAAAATCGATATGAATGTCTTTTCTATAAAGCCCAAGGTTTACACCTCTATCTAAGTTTTTAGTAACACAGTCTTGCATGACACAAAATTGTTTGTCTTTTAGCGCGTTGAATATTGCCGGGTAGTATTTTTGTAATTGGTACTGGGGCGATGATTTTTCATCTTTAAGATGCTCCATTACAAATTGTTTGATGCTATAGATTTCTTCAATAGGGTTGGTTTCTAGTTCGCAAATATGATTGATGCCATTCGATATGAGTTCAAATAAGTGCATTGTAGTTGCTTCTACCAGTTTTGTCTTATTATCAAAATGCTGATAAATTGTTTTTTTAGACATGCCTATTTTACTAGCAATATCATCCATGGTAACACTTTTAAAGCCGTAGCTTAAAAATAAATCTGTAGCGTTTTTTAAAATTTTATCTTTCATAACAGCGCAAAGATACGCAAGGAAACTTTAGAAACATTAAAAGTTTCCTAAGTTTTAATGTTTTTTAACATATACTTTACATCTCATAATTATTTTAGAATGAATTACGTTATTTTTGTGTGATGCTTACGATAGAAACATACCAAAAAGCGTTTATTGCACACTTAGAGCAGTACATTGTACAACGCGACCCCGAAAATTTATATGCACCCATTCATTACATCTTAGAACTAGGAGGCAAACGTTTACGACCTGTTTTAACTTTAATGGCAACCGATATATTTGATGGCGATTTTAAAACAGCTTTAGATGCTGCACTAAGTGTAGAAGTTTTTCATAATTTTTCTTTAGTTCATGATGATATTATGGATGCAGCACCTTTGAGACGTGGACAGCAAACAGTTCATGAAAAATGGGATGTAAATACAGGGATTTTGTCTGGAGATGCTATGCTTATTATGGCCTATCAATTGTACGAAGCGTATCCAGCAGATACCTTTAAGGCTTTAGCTAAGGTGTTTAGTAAAACAGCTATAGAGGTGTGTGAAGGACAGCAATACGATATTGATTTTGAAACCAGAACCGATGTTACCATTCCTGAATATTTAAAAATGATTGAATATAAGACTGCGGTTCTTGTAGGTGCAGCCATGAAAATGGGGGCTATTGTAGCAGGCGCTTCTGCAACAGATCAACAGAATATTTACGAGTTTGGGAGAAATCTTGGGATTGCTTTTCAGTTACAAGATGATTATTTAGATGCTTTTGGAGACCCTAAAACGTTTGGAAAGCAAGTAGGCGGTGATATTATTGAGAACAAAAAAACCTATTTATATTTGAAGGCTTTAGAGTTTTCTTCGGAAGCGCACAAAATAGAATTGGCAGATTTGTTTGCAACTCAACCAGAAGATGCTACTTCAAAAATACACAGGGTTAAGCATATATTTGAAAGTTCTGGGGCTGCTAAAGCAACCAAAGCTGCTATTAAAACGTATACAAATAAAGCCTTTGTTACTTTAGAAGCTTTAGATATTTCAGAATCTAAAAAAGCGCTTTTAAAAGTATTTGGTGAAAATTTAATGACGCGAACCGTATAATAATGCAATGGCCTACTAATTTTGAGAGTCTTATAGAAACTGCTACAGGACACCTGCTATATGAAAAATTACTTTTTCAATTGAATAAAGATTTTTTATTAGCAAATATAGACTTAGATTTTGATGAAGATATAGTACCAAGTCGATTAAAACTGCTGCTTCATGATACTGTTTACAGACTTATACAAGAAAAATTTACCGAGTATTTAAATTTGTTATACATTATAGATGTTCCAGAAGAAGCTGTAAAAGCTTTAGATGGAACAGACATTTTAAAATTGTCTGAAGCTGTAGCGTTTTTAATTCTTAAACGAGAGTGGCAAAAGGTATGGTTTAGACATAAGTATGCCTAGAAAAAAACTCTAATAAAGGGAATAAGAGGGTCTACGTAAATACTGTCTTCTTCATTAAATAGTACATTATAACGCAATCCAAGCGTAACATTGCCATTTCTAAAACCAGCACCAAAAAAAAGGGCTGGAGACCAGAAATTTTCATTAGGTAAATCTACTCTAATGTCGTACCGACGGCTTACATGTAATTGTTCAAATTCAACTGAGGCCTGCAAAGAAGGAATAATGTTGTAAAGTGCAATTAAATGCCCTCCTAATATCGTGGTTTTGGAAATGTCTTTTTGATTGTTAAATGTGATATTAAGTCCAGAACCAAAGGCTAACTTATCGTTAAATTCATAAATAGCCGAAGGTCCTAATGTAGCTCCAAAAAAACCATCGCCAAAATTAAGACCAAAACTTCCACCATATCTCACATTATCCCAGAAATTGGTTTTAATGTTTTGGGTATAGCCAGTTAATGGCTTAAAGCCTAAGATTAAAACTAAAATTAGGGATGATAGATGTGGACGCATAATCGTATTTTTAGTAAAGGTAATAGAATTTAATAAAAAAAGCCACACTGAGGTAGTGTGGCCTATTTCATGGATATTAATTAATAGATACGTTTTGTTGTATATATTTTGCCCAAAAGTACTGCTAGTCCTCAATTCCAACAAGGGATTTTTGAGCTTTTAGATAATGGGATAAATTATTCGTTTAAAGTATAAATAGCAGTTTTAAAGTGACGGTTTGTCGAACTAAAAAGCGTTTTATACTTCTGTCTTTAATTCAGATTTATGCTAAGCTATTAAACATTATAAACTAAACCATAGAAGGTGACACGAATTATATGTATTTATTACGTCTAAAAAGAGTTTTACTGTGATTTAAATTATGGAATGAAATAAGAAAACTGAAAAGTCTTTTGCGATAAGAATGTAGTTATTTATATATGTTGTTTAAGAAAATTAAGTTTGTGAAAAGCCTATTTTTAGGATATAACCTTTTTTTAACATTACTTAGTTTTTTTGTTTTTGCACTTAGTTTTATTGATTTTAAAATGGATTATGTTTTAAGCTTTGTCTGTTTTACAGCAATCGAATTAAGAATAGTGATGTGTATGAATAATATTTTATCTAAAATTATTGTAAGTTAAATATTATTTCATATATTCGCCCAGACGAAAAAAATATTTAAAAGCCCTACAAAATATTTTTTGATACCTACAAAAATAAATATAGTAAATGTCTTATGTTAGTAAGGTCAGCGAAGCTATATTTAAAAAGCTCAAATCGTCAATTACACTGAAAATTTTACTGGAAATACCCTTTTTTTGTAGTTACAAAACACACTATACTTTTATTTAAATTACTGATTATTAGTTATTTATGTTTTTGTTTCTTTTTTTTGTTATATTGTTTAACAAAACGAGATGATTTAAAATTACATTTATATTTTTAGCTTTAATAGTATAATTTAAACTATAAATGAATCATAGAATAAAAACAGCTTTGTAAGTAGTTTGGTTCTGTAGCCTTATTAAAAAGATATAAAATTAGAATATGAAGCATTCGTACTTTAAACTAGTTTAAAAGATTAAATGATGTCACCTGTTAATTTCTTATGAGATTAAATTGATAAAAAGGTGTTTAATCTAATGGTAGAAATTTAAAGTGTCGTGAAAAAAAATAAAAGAGTTATCATAAGACTCTAAATTGTTTCACAGTACAGGTGAAAATTTAAGATTCATTTAAATTAAAATCACAAAAATACATTCTGGAAAAGTTTTATAACGCATAGACAGATTCAATGTTTTTGGAAGTTGTGTTTAATTAAAGAAAACAAAAAATGAACACTTTTAATTTTAAGTTAATAAATAGTAATTAACAAGTTTTTTTTTACAAAAAAATATGGCGACATTCATTTTTTTTGATATGTTTGTCTGCGAAATTGAAATAGAAACAGTCGTAATTCTACGAGTGTTTGTCCTCCCTAAAATTTATAAATAGAACCGTCTTACGTGAGTAGGATCAGCGAAGCTATGCTTATAAATGAAATTCAATTATATCTAAATTATGAAAAAAAGCCTTACGAAAGGTTGGCATGTTTTGTATGTCAAATCTCGTCATGAAAAAAAAGTTTACAAACAACTTTTAGAGCGTGGAGTTAACGCTTATTTGCCATTAGTAACTAGAGAGCGAAAGTGGAGTGATAGGACAAAGAAGGTAGAAATGCCTTTGTTTCAATCTTATGTGTTTGTTAATGTTCAAACAGCAATGGATTTTCATAAAGCCTTGTCTATTTGTGGGGCTTGTACTTATATAAGGTTTGGGAAAGAATGCGCTATAGTAAAAGATGAAGAAATTAGACAAATAAAATTACTAATGCGTATGGAAGGCATAGAAGATATAACCGTAGAAGATAATGTTTTAAAGGTAGGAGAAACTAAGGTTATTACCAATGGGTCTTTAAAAGGATTAGAATGCGAAGTACTTCAAATTAAAAATAAAAATATAGTAACCGTGCGTATAGGGTCTTTAAAGCAAAACCTTAAGGCTATGGTGCCTACCGAATATCTAACAGAGTTTTCTAAAGCAGTGTAGGGCAACGCTTTTTTAACTCATAAAAAACTAATTACATATGTTACAAATTAAAGAACGTTTTAACCTTGCAAAAGAATTGTTTGTAGGTAACAATATGCCTTTTTCTGAACGCTTGGTGATATGGAATGGTATAGAATTTTCTAGAGATGACGTCTTCGAAAACATTATAAAAACAGGAGATTATCTATTAAAATCTGGGGTGCAACAAGGCGAACGCATCGTAATGTTACTTAATGATACTCCTGCTGTTTATGAGTTTTTTTTGGGGGCCATTGCAGTGGGAGCGGTTCCTGTGCTTATAAATCCGAAAACAAAATTAGAAGATTTGGTTTATATTTTAAACGATAGCCAAGCAACTACGATAATAACCGAAATACGCTCCCTAGATGAGATAGAGGTAATTTACAACAATGCCCCATACATAAAGTCTAGAAATAGAGTAATTGTACAGGATAAATATGTTAGCGATGCTGCTATAATTAAAGCAAATAAGGAATACTTTTATCCAAGATCTAGCAAAACAGTTTTTATAGAAGAAGAGGATTTGGAGATGACTTTTATTGTTCAAAGTAAAGAGACTGCTGCATTTTGGCAATATACTTCGGGTACAACAGGGAAACCCAAAGCAGTGGTGCATTCTGCAGAATCTATGTTACGTAATACCATAAACTTTGCTCAAAACACCCTACAAATAAATAGTAATGACTGTATATATTCCATTCCCAAAATGTTTTTTGGTTATGGCTTGGGTAATAGTTTGTTTTTTCCAATATGGCTGGGTGCAACAGTGCTTATTGATGACAAATGGCCTAATATAGAAAGAGTAAGCCATTTAATTGAAAAACATAACCCTACCGTTTTATTTGCAGTGCCTAAAATTTATGGCAACTTATTAAAACTAGAAGCTCCAGTAGACTATAGTAGTATAAGGCTGTATTATTCTGCTGGATCTAACTTAAATGCTATGTTAAATACCAAATGGCAAAAGCATACGGGTAGGTACATTACGCAAGGCATTGGATGTACAGAAATAGGACATGTGTACATTTCTACCCTGCCCAATGAAGAAAATATAAATGCTACAGGAACTCCTGTTGAGGGTTTTGAAGTGAAGTTAGTACATGGAGATAATGATGGGCTGGGAGAGTTATTCGTAAAACCACCATATAAGTTATTAGGTTACCACGGGCTAACACATCAAGATAAGTTTTTGGAAGGCAACTGGTATAGAACTAGCGATAATTTTACTTTAGGTGCAAAGGGAGACTATGTGTTTTCGTCTAGAGTTGACGATTTATTTAAAGTTAATGGCAGGATGGTTGTGCCCAGCGTTGTAGAAAATTATGTGTTAGACAACTATGCCGTTAATGAAGCCGTTTTTCTAGCAATCGAAGATGAAGAGTTATCGGATGTGGCATCATGTTTATGCATCACACTATTAGATACAACAACCAATGCCCTCGTATTGAAGCGTGAGATAGAAGCAGATTTAACTGAAAATTTTCCAAGTTATATGAGACCAAAACTCATACAGGTCTTTGATAATTTTGAATACAACTCTAACGGCAAAATTATTAAAAGCAAGATTTTAGAAAAGCTCATACAGCCTACTTTGGCCTAGATATTAGCTTTAAGAATGCGTTCTTTCTTCTAGCGTATTCTGTTCAAATATTACATACAACATGAAAATTATAAATGCGATTGCGCACTTTCCAAAAGACTGCGCCAGGGTAAACCATGCCCAAAAATTACCTTTAGACGACAATAGACCAAGGTTTTCGGCACAAGATATTGTATTAGATACAACACTGCCTATATGCAAAACACTGCTAGATGAGGTTAGTTTTAATCCCTTAGATATAGACCTTATCTTGAATATCACCTTAACACCAGATCGGTTGTTTAGAGATAAAACTATTGGTGTGCCTAGAATTGCACATCCTTTGCACTATCATATTAAAGCCGAAAATGCTTTTGTGATAGACATTCATGAAAGTGATTGGAATACAGCTTTTGCTATAGCTAAAGCGTTTATGACAGATCAAAACAAAAAAAATGTATTAATTGTACGTACCGAATTTTTACATACTTCTGTTCAGCCAGATTATGAGACAGGGTTTAATATCCCAGATGGTATTGGGTTAATTTTAGCAGAGAACACTACAAATAGTATAGACACACACTATCAAGAGTTAAAGACTAAAGATGTGTTTTGCCGCTATGATATGATCCCAAAAGGCGAATTGTTGGCCAAAGGACAATACAGGTCTAAACTTTCATGTAAAGCCAATCATACATACATAGAAGATTTAAATACAACTGGACAGGCATTTTTAAATAAAATGTTAGAGACCTATGCTGTAGGTAGTGTTGTGTTCGAGTCTTGGTTTCCTCAACATAAGGTCGCTTGTCACGATACTAATGTGGTTTTAAAAAGCAGACAAGAGACACAGTCTTTTACGTCATTAGGAGCTTTTAGCCTACCGTATTATTTAAGGGAGTTAAAAACGAATGAAAAAACCGCTACAGTATGTACCATAAATTATAGCCCATTTATAAATAGATACAGCGGTACAGTTGTTACAGTATAATACGATTACAAAGCATTATGGGAAATACCATTATAAAAAGTTTGGCAGTAGAAATGCCTAAAAATAGTATCGCTAATACAGAACCTCCATATTCTGAGATAGAAGTAATTTCTAAAACTTGGTTTCGATTTTGGGGCGTAGACAGTAGACATATTATAGATAGACCCTCTGGCGAGACCGCACTTGAGTTAGCGCTTAAAGCAAGTAAGAAAGCAATTGATTTAGCAGGAGTAGCTCCAGAAGCTATAGACTTAATTTTATGTAACTCGACTTGTTTCGACGGTTGGTCTCAAGATGCTACAAAAGTCTATCCGCGTTTATCACAAGCATTAAAAACGACATTAAAATGCGATAAGGCTGTTATTTTAGATGTAGATCAAGAGTGTTTAACATTTTTGGTTGCTATGCAAATTGCAAATGGCTATTTAAAAACAGGTGGCTTTAAAAATGTTTTGGTGTGTGCATCGGAGTATATCTCTAGTATTTTAGATTTTACAGACAAATCCTCAACCATATTTGCAGATGGTGCTGTAGCAGCTGTATTAAATACAACTAATGATAACGCATCTGGCCTTATATCTTCTGCGTTTAAAACCAATGCAGAGGTTTACGACTTGGCCGTAGCCCAATGGCGCGAACCATGGTATCCTAAAGACGGACAAGCACAGCCCGAAGATTACGGTTTGTATTTTACAATAGAAGAAGATACCCAGGCGCAAATGCAAAAATTTATCCCAACTATGGTGCCCGAGATGATAAGAGAAGCCTTGGGTAAAATAGATAAAACTACCGAAGATGTAGACTTTTATATTTTTCATCAAACCTCAAAAACGATGGTGGATATATGGGCTAATGCGGTAGGAATAGATTACGATAAATACATTTTAGCGATTAAGAATTATGGGTGTTTAGCTTCGGCCTCAACACCTGTTACACTGTATGAAGCGTTCAAACAGAACAGAATCAAGGAAGGCGATGTTGTTGTAATAGCAGGTGCGGCAATAGGTTGGGGATTTGGCGCACAAGTGTGGAAAATAGGAAAACAAATTCAAATTAATTAATACTTAAAAATCATGAACAATTTATTAGATGAAATTGCAGAAATTATTGCACCAATTGCAGAATGTGAAGTGGAAGATGTCACTCCAGATGTAGATTTACCAAATACCTTAGAAGTAGATTCTCTAAGAGGCTTAGAAATTATGGTAATGATAGAACGAAAGTATAAAGTAAAATTACCAGAAGAGCGTTTACAGGAAATGACTACGCCTAGAAGTATAGCGCGTATGATAGAAGAAGAATTGAAACCTGTAAGTTAAGACCTGTAGTTTATAATGAGCCACAAAAAAGTAGTCGTAAAAACAAAAGAAGTCGACGAACTTATTATTGGAGCTGGTCTTACAGGATTAATATATGGTATAACCCTTCTGGAAGAAAAGAAAAATGTAGCATTAGTTGAAAATCACATTTATCCAGGAGGGTATGCTACTAGCTTTGTTCGAAATAAGCGAAACTATAAATTTGATTGTAGCCAGCATAAGATCACAGGGCTTAGCGAAAATGGTAATTTAAGAGATGTCTTTAAGAGAATTAACCTTTGGGATAAATTAAAGTTTAACTATTTTGATGAGCTGTTCTCCATACACGTTAGGGGTACATTTTATCATATTCCTGGAAATATAGAGGGTATAAAAGCCTATTTAGAAGAGATGTTTCCAGGGGAGCAATTAGGACTTAATCAGTTTTTTAAGGATATAAACACGATTGGTTATCAAAATTATATGTTCGCAAGAATGTTGCTTGGAGAGTATCAATTAAATAGAGATCTTTTACCAGAAACGCGACAGTTACAAAAATTAACAGCCAAAGATTATTTCCAGTCTTATTTTAGAGATGAACGCTTGGTCGAAATTTTAAGTGCTACAGCGATGTACTTAGGCACCCATGCCAGCGAAGCGAATGCAGTGTATTTTTTACATTATTTGTACACAGCCTTCGGTACAAAATCAGGTTATGTTTTAGGAACTGCCCAGTCACTTTCAAACTTTTTGTTAAAAGAGTTTAAAGCACGAGGAGGGTATGTCTCTTTAAAAGATAAAGTTCACGAGATAGAACTTAATACAAATCATGAAGTCGTTCAAGTGAACAGTACTAAACATCGTTTTGTAACAAATTCTGTAGTTGCAACCTGTTCGCCTCATGGCGTTATGAATATGCTACCAGATTATCCTGAAAAAAGCACCTTTAATGACAAATTAAAGAAATTAGAATTTGGTTGGGGACATTTCTGTGTATACATCATTACCGATGTAGCTCCTGAAACATTAGGGTTTACTAAAGAGGAATACATTTTTGTTAATGATGAAGGAGATTTATTAACTGAGGCTGAAAAAGCATCAGACCTGCGTTATGACCGTTTAAGTTTAAGTGTAACGAATTACCACAAAATGGATCCTGAATGTGGAAAAACGATTCAACTTATAGTGTTAGATCATAAAAGCGATTGGTTCGAATTGGAAGAACAGGACTATTTAGCAAAAAAAGAGCGTATTCAAAACCAAATCATAGCACGGGCCTACACTTATTTTCCAAAGTTAGAAGGACATATTCTTTATAAAGAAAGTTCTACTCCCAGAACCAACAAAAAGTATACGAACTCACCCGAAGGCTCTGCTTTTGGCTATAAAATTTCTCCAAAAGAGAACATGAGGTTTTTAGCTAAACCGCCAGCTAAGGGATTAAAGTTTGCTGGTACCTGGACCTCTGGTGCTGGATATGAAGCAGCAATGTGTCAGGGTTTTATGCATGCAAAATTAAGCTTGAAGCAGCACGAATTAAAATGAAATACTTAGGACATGTTGTATACCATTATATGATATGGAGGTGTGCAACGAACAATTAAAAACAAACACATGAAAGAACTTGTATTATCGGAAAGTGCAGATAAGTTTATAAAACGATTGAGTAAACTGTCTGAAAAAAAGCAAATGAATTTAACCGACAGTCATCCTTGGGACGAACCCTATGATGAAAACGCTTGGTTGAAAAAAAGAGAAAACCTCTCTATATATGGCACCAAGTTTTATGATTTAGCTACAGAAGAAGAACGTATTAGGCTGGCTAAACTAGAAACAGGGGGCTGGTGGGCCTCTTTTATAGCCCTAGAAAACTTAGTGACAGAATACTACATGAAACTTATTAATCACCAGTCTCTAGCACAGTTTCCTAGTGTCGTAGAATATATGATGCATTTTTGTAAAGAGGAAATTGTACACTCTATGGTGTTTCGAAAAGCAATGGAACACTACAAAATAGAACCCTTAGAGGTTAGTGAATTCATTAAGGATTTCTATCAAGACAATGCTTCTATGGAAGAGTTTCCTTTAAAAGCCATTTACTTAACCATTATTATAGAATGGTTTGCAGAGAATAATGCGATGTTAGATTTACAAAACGATTTTGTAGCACCTTTAGCAGCTGCTGTGGCTTTCGAGCATAATAAAGAAGAAACCAGACACATTGCTTGGGGAAAACGCATGGTCACAGAATTATGCCATCAAGTACCTGGTTTTATGGACGAAGCCAGAGAATTTACTCCAGGGTTTTTAAGAGGTTTGGTAGATACCATTTTTGGAAATATGGATGTTTTAGCTCGCGCTAATTTTAGCCACCCAGCATTTCAAGACATAGAAGATTATTTTGAAACGGTTCTGTTTTCAGACAACAAGAAGCGTATCGATAAAGAAATTATGACTCCAATTTTTGAGTTTTTCGTGGAAATAGGGATTTACCATCCAGATTACAGATCCTATTGGGAAGAATCTAGATTTGAGGAGATTATAGATAGTATTTTAGAACAACAAGCCATAGAAACCGTATAAGTTATGAGTAGTACAGCAGTTAAAAAATTAAATTCTGTAGATGAAGTTATAGCATCTATGCCAGAACGTTTCAACCCTCAAAATTGTAAAGACTTACAAGCCGTGTACCAGTGGGCGTTGAGCGAGCCAGAGCGTTTTTTTTATGTGATTATAGACAAAGGTACTTTTGAAGTGATAGAAGGCAAACACGACAAGCCTAATGTTACCGTAATTTGCAGTCAAGACACGTATTTAAAGCTTGTAAATAAAGAATTAAAAGACATTATAGCTATTCTTACCAAACGCTTAATGGTAAAAGGAAGCATGTCTTTGGGACAAAAGCTTAGTAAAATATTTATTTAAGTTGTGCTATGACGTATCACAATGTTATAATAAAAGGAACAGGGTATTGTTTGCCAGACAATAGCATAGATAATAGAGCAATTGTCTCTAAATTAAATTCTACCGAAGCATTTATAAAAGAGAGAACAGGAGTGTTAACGCGAAAGCATGTCGATACACATCAAAGTTTGTCCGATATAACGGTGCCCGCAATGGCCAGCGCTTTATCAGATGCAAATTTAAAAGCATCGGATATCGATATGTTGATAGTAAATACTTTAAGTCCAGACCATCATGACCCCTCTCAAGCTTGCTTGTTACAGTCAAAATTTAACTTTGGGCATATTCCAGTTTTTGATATTAGGGCGCAATGTTCTGGTTTAATTTATGGATTAGATATTGCACAGCAATATATAAAATTGGGCAAACACAAAAATATCATGATTGTATGCGGAGAGGTGTTATCTAAGCGTATGGATTATTCAGATGATGGCAGGAATTTGTCAATTTTATTAGGCGATGGTGCTGGTGCTGTAATCGTTGGACGCCCAGAAGTGGCTTCGCCCTCTTCTAAAGATAAAGGCCTTAAAGACGTTATCATACAAGCCGATGGGGCCTATTTCAAACTGTTATGGACAGAAGGGCCTGGAAGTGCTAACCCAGAGTTTAAACAAGGTACGCCGTATTTTAGAATGAATGGTAAAGACATGTTTCAACATGCGCTATCGTCATTTGTAAGTATCTCTAAAACGATATTAGAGAAACACCATTTGACTATTAATGATATCGATTTGGTAATACCACACCAGCCAAATATGCGTATTCTAGACGAAGTGATCGCAGCATTAAATATTCCTTTAGATAAAATTATGCTAAATGTAGATGTTTTAGGGAATATGGCTTCTGGATCATTACCTGTTACGCTAGCTATGGCAAGGGAAGAAGGTAGAATGCAACCAGGAAATCTTTGCTTAATAGTGGGCTACGGGTCTGGTGCGACTTGGGGTGCAGCTTTATATCAAAATTAATGGCTAAGTTACATAATGTAGGCAGTTTAGATAATCCTATTTATTTAATAGGGAGCGCACAAAACTGGACCTTAATAGAAGGAGGATTAAGTGCGCAATACGCTTCTGTAAAAGCAAAATTGTTAGCGGTTTTAGGAGACTTAAGTAAGATAAAACATTGGATTATTTTACATTCTCACTACGACCATTGTGGGTTACTAAGCTACCTCTATGATGATTTGCCTGAGGTAGAAGTATATGCAGGTGAAAAATCGTGTTTAAATTTTGGAAGACCAAAGAGTATTGAAGTTATAGAAACTTTAAATCGTAGTGTTATCGAGTTGCAAGACAGTATGTCTTCTTTTATAGGGGTAAGCAAAACACCTATGCAATCTATTCCAGTGCAGTATCTAAAAGCAGAGCGCATTTTAAAATGTGGAGAAGAATTGACGTTTCATATTATACCCACTCCGGGCCATAGTGATTGTTCTATAGCTTTATTAGAATACCACACTGGACAATTGTTTGCATCAGATGCTTTAGGAGAGTATTTGCCAAATTCCGAATGGTTTCCTCTAGCTTTTTCAGATATATCGGCGTATTTACAGAGTATTTCAATATTAGAGCGTACAGCACCTAAGTCTGTCGCTTTGGGACATGGTGGCGTTTTAAAAGACCAAGAAATAGCTCATGTATTTCAAAAGAGTAAAGTAGCGACACATCGACTTATAGAGGAGGTACAAAACAGCTTAAAAGTGACTAACAGTAAAAGCATCGCAAAAACATTGCACCAGCAATATGCGTACAATAGTACTGGTTTTGTACCAGAACACTTGCATTACCTTAGTATGAAGCGACTTGTAGATTTAATAGCGGCATATTAGTACTTTTTAAGCTTAGACTATTGAAATGCATTTGCGACACACACCGCATCACTTTACGAAAACTAGATAAAGGATTTTCCTTAAAATAAAATAGATAACTAAAATTGTTGAAAACAGCTCTGTTTAAGCTTTTGCGTGTTGAAATGCAGAGAGTTGAGAGGTTGTATGCAATTAATTAAAAAAATAAAAATGATAACAAATTTAACAGATAAACTATTTCTTGTCACAGGAGGTAGTAAAGGCATAGGTAAAGCTATAGTTGAAAAATTTTATAAGTCTGGAGCCAAAGTGGCTTTTACATATAACAGTAATAAAGAATCTGCAGAAGCTATTGTAGAGGCTTTGGGAGGTGATGCTTCTCGAATAAGATGCTATAAACTAGATGTGAAAAATTACGAAGATATAGAGCAATTAATTCCAGAAATAGAAGAGGATTTGGGAGGGATTTATGGATTGGTAAACAATGCAGGCATCACTAAAGATGGCGCTTTTTTTAGAATGCAAGCCCAGGATTGGAATGAGGTTATTAATACCAATTTAAATGGTGTTTTTAATGTCACCAAAGCTTTTGGTAATAAAGCCATAAGACGAGGTGAAGGTAAAATTATTAACATTTCTTCTGTGTCAGGATTGAAGGGGAGCCAAGGACAAGCCAATTATGCAAGTTCTAAAGCGGCCATTATTTCTTTAACCAAAACATTAGCGCGAGAGTTTGCATCATTTGGTGTACAAGTGAATGCTGTAGCACCTGGATTTATAGCTACAGAAATGGTAGAAGCAATGCCAGAACCTGCGAAAAAGAAAATAAGTAGGTTGGTGCCTATGAAGCGTATGGGAGCCTCTGAAGAAGTGGCAGAAGCGGTAGAATTTTTAGCGTCATCATCAAGCGATTACATCACAGGGCATACTTTAGTTATCGACGGTGGTTTAACAGCTTAATAAACAATAAGAACAACACAATTTCAATCAAAATATTATGAAAAGAGTAGTAATCACCGGTATGGGTGTGATCAGTCCAATAGGCTCTAATATTGAGGAGTTTTGGAAAAATGTTAAAGAAAAAAATACAGGGATACGTCCCTTAACCAAATTAGAGAGCGACCGTTTTAAAGGGAATTCATTATCTGCTGAGGTTATAGGTGCCGACGTTTTAACCTGTAAGGAAGATGTTTCTCCTTACAGCAAATCTGTAGAGTATGCGTATAAGGCATCTCGTATGGCATTGCAAGATGCAGGATTTCCCGAAAAGATAGAACACCCCAATAGATATGGGATCATTTTAGGGACAACCAATGGAACAGAGGACATCGTAGAGCGTACTATAGATACGTTTGATATTAAAGATGAAGCCGAAGACTTGTCTACAGATGCCAAAAAAATGCTGTCTTATTTTAGACCTATTGAAATGAGCTCTACAGTGGCAAAACTCTGTAATTTAGGGGGGACAAATATGGTCATCCCTACAGCTTGTACTGCTGGGAATTATGCTTTTGGAACCGCCTTTTCAATGATTAAAGAGGGCCGTTCTAAAGTGATGCTTGCAGGTGGTTCCGATCCTTTTACAAGGTCGTGTTATACTATTTTTTACAGGTTAGGCGCTATGACAAAGGAAGAGATTAAACCATTTGCCGAAGATCGCACAGGAATGGTTGTGGGAGAAGGCGCAGGCATTATGGTGCTTGAGGAATTAGAACATGCTTTAGAGCGCGGTGCTAAAATATATGGTGAAATTACAGGTTATGGTTTAAGCTGTGATGCGCATCATCCTACAGCTCCAGACCCATCGGGCAATGGGGCAGCTTTGGCTATGAAAAATGCGTTAAAAAATAGTGGTATCAGTATCGATGATATTAGCTATATCAGTGCCCACGGCACAGGAACAAAGGCTAATGATTCTCATGAAGTGAATGCTATGTATAAGGTGTTTGGAGAAAAATTACCAAAGGTGCCTATTCATAGTTTAAAATCGGTAATAGGCCACTGTATGGGAGCTGCCAGTGCTTTCGAAGGAATTTCAGCCGTACTATCTCTACAAGAACAAATTATTCCAAGTACAAAGAATACAGAGAAAATAGACGCTGCCTTTCCAATTGAAATAGATTTAAATAATGAGGGCGTTAAACCTGCTAAAGTTACAAATGTAATGAGCAATTCATTTGCATTTGGGGGCAATATATGCAGTTTAATTTTTAGTAAATACAATCAAAATTAGAGAAAATGGCAAATAAAGATATAGCAATAGTAGGCTTAGGATATGTGTCTTCAGTAGGAAGTGGCACAGCGGCATTCTACACCAAAATTAAGAGTGATTTACCTACCGAAAAAATGGAAACGTACGATCCTGATGGGTTTTTGGGGAAACGTGGTTTGCGTTATTTTAGTAAGGCCACTAAAATGTACTGTAACTTAGGGTTTCAGTGCTTAAATCAAAATAAAGTAGACGAGGTCGTAGCGCTTAATAAAGATAGAGTTGGTTTATACGATGGTACAGAATTATCTAATATAGAAGATGGTTTTGTTTTTGATTTGGTAGCAAAACACGATGGGCCAGAGTTGGTAAGCCCAATGAGTACACCTAATACAATAGCTAATGCAGCGGCCTCTCAAATGGCAATTCAAACTAAAATAACTGGGCCCAATTTTTCTATAAACGGGGGTGTGTGTAGTGCCATCCAAGCAATAGATGTTGCCTCAATGCATTTAAAAGACGGTATTGTAGATTGTGCCATTGTGTGCTCTACAGAAACCATTTCTAAGTATCACGAAGCGATACGAGAAGGTGAAAATAGACAAACCCAACTGCCTCAAGCGGGAGAGTATGGTGCGTCTATAGCTTTAGAGCGTATAGATACGGCTTTAGCAAACGGCCAAGAGGTTTATGGAGTAATCGCAGAAGTGATCTCTGGTCAAACCTTTAGAGAGCAGTTGAAAGAAAATTTATTAGCTGTACTAATAAAGGAGTTGCTTTTTAATACAGGGTTAACCCTAGATGCCATCGATATGGTTATGATAGGAGCTGGAGCACATAACATTAGTGGAGTTACTTTAGGCACAGAGCTTAATGAAACGCTTGGCGCATTACCAAAATTATTTTTCCCAGAAGTTAGCTATGGCAATGGAGATAATGCAGGAGGCTTGGCCAGTATATTATATGCTGCTGGATTATTCAACGGACAGCTTAAAGAGGTACAAGGTTATTTTACAGAAAATGGAATACATAAAACAGCTGTAGAAGTCACCCCTAAAAATGTGATTGTCGCTACTATCGATAAAACAGGTTATGCCGTATTAACACTAGTAAAAAAATACCACTAATGGAAAAAGTTCTATTACAAAATTATCAAATTCAAAAATTATTACCTCATAGATATCCTTTTCAACTAGTAGATCAGGTAATTGGATACGAAAAAGGGGTCTCTATTACAGCATTAAAAGCCGTAGGAATAGGAGAGCCTGCATTTCAAGGGCATTTTCCAGAGTTGCCAATTTTCCCAGGGGTGTTATTAACAGAAGCAATGGGGCAAGCCTGTGGCTTATTGGTCGAATTAAGTACTCAAGGCTGGCAAGAAGGACAGCCTATAAATTATGATATAGATACGGCCACAGTAGGTGTTTTTGGAGGGTATAAAGTTAAATTTTTTGCTCCAGTTATGCCAGGCACATTGGTGTATCTGCATGGAGAGTTAGACTGGACTATGGGGACTGCATCTTGCTTGAAAGTTAAAGCGTATAATGGTGATACGCTTTTTGCTAAGGGTACAGTTACTGTAGCTATGGCAGAAAAAAAGCAGTTAACTCCTCAAGAAGAATCCCTCACAGTTTAATACGCTATAAAAATGGAACAACAAAAATCGAAATTTTTAGAGCGTTTTGCAGAAGGCGTAATTCGTCAAAAATGGAGCATCCTTATACTGGGCTTATGTCTTGTCGTTGGCTTAGGCTATGGCGCTAAATTTTTGCAAATTGAAGGCGATTTAGATATCTATTTTTCAGGAAACAATCCTCAAGTAGACGGCTTACATTTAATACATGAAGCCTATGAGAAAACAGATAATGTGCTTATAGTTGTCGAGCCCAAAGACGGGGTTGTATTTTCTAAAGAGACCTTAAGTTTAATTGAAAATTTAACAGAGGCTTTATGGTTAACCCCTTATGCAAGTAGGGTAGATGCCATAAGCAATTTTCAACACACCAATGTTGATGGTGATTTTTTAACCGTACAGAACCTAGTTGAGGATGCTAGCGATTATAACGTTGAGGATGTTAAGCGTGTTAAAGAAATAGCACTTAACGAAAAGCAAATTGTGGACCGTTTAGTGTCTAAATCTGGGCACGTAGCAGGCATCTTTGTAACCATAAAATTTCCTAAAGCAGATCTTATGTCTGAAGCTCCTGAAGTTGTTAAATATATTAAGGAAACGATTGCAACGTACCAAACTGCTAACGTGAAACTACGTCCTACAGGAACAGTTATGATAGATAATACATTTGCCGAAATAGCAGGTAAAGACATGCAAACATTAATACCTCTTATGTATTTGGTTATTATGGTACTGCTGTTTATAACCTTTAGGTCTGTGTCTGGTACTTTGGGAACCTTACTTGTGGTGATAAGTTCTATCGTAATTTCGTTGGGAGTGTTTGGCTTTTTAGGGTTTAATGTCAATAACATAACTGCAACAGCACCAACCATGATCATGACTATTGTTATTGCCGATTGTGTGCATTTATTAACCACATTATCTCAGCAAATTAAAAAAGGTGTGGCACGTTATCAAGCCATAAAAAATAGTATTGTAATTAACGCTAAACCCATATTTGTAACTTCTGTAACAACAATAGTAGGCTTTTTAAGTATGAACTTTAGTGATATTCCTCCGTTTAAAGAATTAGGAAATATTGTTTCTATAGGTGTGTTCTGTGGGTTGGTGTTTTCACTAGTATTTTTACCTGCTTTATTAGCAATAACAGGCTTTAAATCTTTAGTGAAGTCTAATGCAACATTAGTACAGAACGGTTTTAAACACTTAGGAAATTTTATTGTACGTCAGCCTAAAACCATCCTAATTGGAGTGACTGTTGTGTTTGTTGGTCTTTCTGCATTTGTTGTGAAAAATGAAATTAACGACATGTTTTTAGATTATTTCGATCAAGACATGCAAATTATCAAGGACACCAAGTTTACAGTAGATAATTTAACGGGGATTTATACTATGGAATTTTCATTGGGTACAGGACAGGAACAAGGCGTTACAGATCCTATATATCTTAACCGCTTAGAAGCTTTCGAAGAGTGGTTTTTACAACAAGATAAAGTTATTGATGTTAATGCTTTTACCGAAACCATTAGAACAATTAACAAAACAATGAATGGCGATAATCCTGATTTTTACCGCATACCCGATGATAAAAAACTAATAAGCCAGTACTTATTGCTTTATGAGATGAATTTACCTATTGGAAGAGATATTAATAATATGGTTAATTTAGACAAGTCTGCTTCTCGATTTAGAGTCTCTTTCGATAATTTGTATACCAAAGATCTAGAACAAATAGAATCTGCAGCGAACCAATGGTTAGTTGATAATACACCTAAAGAGATGTGGTTTAAAGGAACAAGTAACTCTGTAATTGTAAACCATATGACCGAAAACAATGTGCGCTTCATGGTTAATGGCTTTCTACTGGCTATAGCATTTATTACTTTTATTATAATCTTTGCAACACAGTCACTTAAGTTTGGCATGCTTAGTTTAATACCTAATATTATGCCTGGTCTTATTGCTTTTGGAATATGGGGGCTATTGGTGGGAAAGATAGGAATGTCTTTAACTTTTGTCACCTCAATGACTTTAGGAATTATCGTAGACGATACCATTCATTTTTTAGTGAAATATCTTGATATTAAGAGTACATCGCATACTACAACCCAGCAAGCTGTACTTGAAACTTTAGAAATTGTAGGCCCATCTTTAATGAATACGAGTGTTATTTTAATGGCAGGTTTTGGTATTCTTATGTTATCTCCTTTTTCTTTAAATTCAAGTATGGGGCTTATGAGCGCTATTACAATTGCTTTTGCACTACTATTTGATCTTCTGTTTTTGCCTTGTTTAATTCTATTGGTAGATAAAGGCTCTAAGCATCAAAAAGTATTTAGTTTGAAAATGAAGAAGAGAAAATTAGTAGCCTAATCTCATAGCCGTTAACATAATTACGTAAAAATAGATCGTAGAAATTTAGAACTAATAACAACAAAATTTAAAGATGAAAAAAAGGATAAGAGTTATAGCAGGTGGTACTTGCTTAGCTGTTTTTATATTGTTATTGAGTGGTTTTAAGACCACTAACAGTAAAACCATAGATGCGAATGCATTGATGAAACAGGTACAGCAAACCATTTTGGGGCATGCCGATTATAAAGCCGATGTTGAAATGATACTAACACGAGGTAATGGCAAGGCCTATACTAGAAAAATGGTGTCATTCAATAAAGAAGTAGATAAAGCTGAAGAGTATTCATTAATGAAATTTATTACTCCAAAAGATGTAAAGGGTATGAAATCATTGATACACTCTCATTTGTCTAAAAGTGATGACCAGTGGATTTATATTCCAGGGATCAATGCAACAAAACGCATTGCAAATGAAAACAAATCGGGAGCATTTATGGGAAGTGAATTTGCAAATGAAGATTTAGGGATGATGAATTTGTTTAAATTTAAGTATGAATATTTAGAAAGTACTTCTTTTAATGGGCACCCGTGTCATGTGGTGAGGTGTTTTCCCATAAATAAATATTCTGGGTATAAGCTGGTCGACTTATATGTCTCTCAAGACCAATTTTTACCTCTGTTTTTAAAGTACTACAACCGAAAAGGAGATTACTTTAAAAATCAGGAAATCCAATGGCAAAAATTTGAAGATAAGTATTGGCTATTAAAGACCGCTAAGGTGGTTAATGTAAAGAATGACAGAACCACAACGCTTAAGCGCACTAATTTCCAGTTTGATGTTGCTTTTGAAACGTTATTTTTTGATTCAGAAAACATTTCTAATGTGGAATAGCTTTTTTAAATTAGCTATAAGTATTATAACTAAACACATTTTAATAGTAGTAATATTAGGTGCAACAGTTCCAAAATGCTGTTCTGTTTATGCTCAAACCACGGCTTCTAAAACCACTAAAGGCAAAACCTATTTAAGAGGCAATTTGGCATTAGATTATAATTATTTTTACAAAGATCCGTTTGTCGAAAACCAATTAAACAGTCAAAGTTCATTATTGGTAACAGGAGAGTTTAAATATACCAAATCACGATTTAAGTTTGTGGCCCAACCACATATACGTATAGATGCTGTAGATAGTTATAGAACGCACGTAGATATGCGCAATTTATACCTGTCGTATTGGAACAAAAATGTGACTATAAATGCGGGAATGCGTTTGTATACACTTGGTAAATTTACGGGATTCTCTTTAGTTGATATAATGAATAGGATGGATGTTAGAGAGTCTCTTTTAGCTTTCGAAAAGTTAGGGCAGCCCAGTGTGGATTTTAAATATTTACATAAAAACATAAGTGCAGAGCTTTATGTGATGCCTTATTTTAGATCTGTTAATTTTAACGCAGGCGATAGCAGGTTGCTATTTATACCTTTTTCAGTTGATGAGCGGCGGCCTCAGTTTGACAACAAATACAATGCATTTTTGCCAAATATTTCTATGCGGCTAGGTGCCAAGCATAAAACTAATGAATTGGTTTTAGGATACTTTTATGGTTACAATAAAAATCCAGATATTGTATTTGAGCAACAACGTCAAACGTTTTTAGAACGCTATCTTAGCATGTCCCAATGGAGTCTAGAATGGCAAACCTTATACCGAGGTATTACATTTACTTCAGAGCTTATCAATCAAATGTTTAAGGGAGGAGAGAATTTTTTTGGACTGCATGTGGCATTAGGGTATGATATTTCTAAATTATATCAAGGTGCCTCTACCATGAATATTAGTGTAGAATATGTATACGATACAAATCGAATAGAACGAAACCTTCCTTTTGGAAATAATTTTATTACGCTCTATACCTTTAATTTGGGCGACATAAAAGACACTACTTTTAGAACTAAGATATTTACAAGTAATGATTTGCGATATAATTTTATCGATATAGATATGTCAAGGCGTGTGTCAAGTGCATTTAAACTTACAGGGAAGTTTAGCTTTTCTTCGGGAACTTTAGAGACTACAGACCCTTTGTTTATCAATGATTTTAATACCTATTTGGGAATACAAGTAGGTTGGTTTTTTTAAAAATAACACCAGTTTGATTTATATAGATTATATAGATATCTCTATGATATCTCAGGCAGATGTGGCATCCATATCTAGGATACTTCCAGATAATTTTAAAACTAGAGTAAGTGGCTCACGCATTACCAATACAAGAAGTTTAGTGGGGAGACTGCTGCTTTATATGAATAGTATTGAAAGGGGGATTGCCCATGCAGACCAATTGGAATTTGCATTGAAATTGAATGGTAAATTATATATCAAAGCATTTCCAGAATTTAATATATCTCATAGCGGAAATTATGTTGTTTTGGCAGTGGCCAAACAATCGAAAACACTAAATATAGGTGTAGATATAGAAAAAGATAGGGGGTTGGTTAATCTAAGCGGTTTACAAGCGTATTTTACTCAAGAGGAACAACATTTTCTTGATTTGAGTTCTGAAAAATCAGAATTGTTTTTAAAGCTATGGACGAGAAAAGAAGCGTTTTACAAAGCCACAGGCACTGGCATTTATTTTAAGAACAGTTTAAAAGCAATGAGTTGTTTAAGAGATCGCATATTATATAATACAACGTGCTGGTATTTTAAAACCTTATCTCTTGATGGCCGCTATTGGCTAAGCTGTGTTAGTAACACTTATGAAAATATAAGATTAAGAAAAAGAGACTTTCATTGGTTTAAAAAAAAGTTGCAAGAAGATTATTCGCAGATACAAACCAGTGCTTTTAGTATTATAAATACATTATAACGTATAGAGTTGAGATTATGAAATACAAATTAAACTTAGCGATAAAGAAATTGGAGAAAACAGTAAAAGATCCAATTGTAGCATTTAATAAATTTAAAACTGTATATAGTAATAGTGTGCTTTTTGAGATGAATGATTCTAAAAAACAAAAGCACTATTCTTATATCTGTTTTGAAGCTATTGCCTCTATTAAAGTTCAAGACCAATACATTACAAAACAGTATCCAGATGCAGCGCCCGAGCGAACAAAATTTGATGATACAGCGAGTATTGCAGATCAAATACAGGAATTTGTGTCAAGCTTTAAGATAAAAAAGCACAGCTATAATTTCATTAATGGAGGTTTGTTTGGATATATGTCCTATGATGCGGTAAGGTATTTCGAAACGATTAAACTTTCTAAAAATGAAAAGTGCTTAGAAATTCCAGATATTTTTTATAATTTTTATAAAAATATGATAGTGATCGACCATAACAAACAAGAAACCTATCTTTTAATATATTCTCAAAACAAAAATGTAGATTTTAGTTTATTAGAAACGATTTTATATTATAAAACCGAAGGTCGAACCGATTTTAAAAAAGTAGGAAAGGTGTCTACTAATGTTGAAGATGGCGAATTTAAAAAATTAGTGCGTAAAGCCAAGTCCCACTGTTTAAAAGGTGATGTTTTTCAATTGGTATTATCTAAGCGATTTACACAAAAATTTGAAGGCGATGAATTAAATGTGTACAAAGTTCTTAGAGATATTAACCCCTCTCCATACATGTTTTTTTTCGATAACGATAGCTTTAAGATTTTTGGATGTTCTCCAGAAGCACAACTTGTTGTAGAAAATAATATTGCAGAAATTCATCCTATTGCAGGAACATATAAACGAAGTGGCTGTGCTGTAAAAGATAAAGAACTCGCCACAAAACTAAGTTTAGACGATAAAGAGAATGCCGAACATGTCATGCTCGTGGATTTGGCAAGAAACGATTTGAGTAGAAATACGAAAAATGTAAACGTGGAAACCTATAAAGAAGTTCAATATTTTTCTCATGTTATTCATTTGGTGAGTAAGGTTACAGGTAAAAAAAGTAGAGATAAGCACACCATGCAGTTGGTTGCAGACACTTTCCCTGCAGGAACTTTAAGTGGTGCGCCTAAATACAAAGCCATGGAACTTATTGATAAATATGAAACTATAAATAGAGATTTTTATGGAGGTGCCATAGGCTATATAGATTTTGAGGGTAATTTTAATCATGCCATTATGATACGCACTTTTTTAAGTAAAGATCAAAATTTAAATTGGCAAGCAGGCGCTGGCATTGTTATAGACTCTTCTGAAGAAAACGAATTGAAAGAAGTATACCATAAATCTGGAGCATTGGTTACTGCTTTAGAGTATGCACATGAATTTTAAAAACATAATATAATGGATAAAATTTTAGTTATAGATAATTACGATTCTTTTGTGTATAATTTGGTGCATTTTTTAGAGCAATTAGGCTGCACTACGGTGGTAAAACGTAATGATGAGATAAGCCTAGAAGAGGTAGACGATTATAAAAAGATACTTTTGTCGCCAGGCCCTGGTGTGCCAGATGAAGCAGGCTTATTAAAGCGCATAATAGCTAATTATGCTAAGACGAAAAGCATACTAGGTGTTTGTTTAGGCCAGCAGGCTATAGGCGAAGTATTTGGAGCCAAGTTGGTGAATTTAGAGAGACCTTATCATGGTATTGCCACAAAAATTATACAGAATAAAAAAGACGATTTATTATTTAAAGGTTTGCCCAAAGAGTTTACAGTGGGCAGATACCATTCGTGGGTCGTTGAAAAAAACTTACCCGAATGTCTAGAAGCCACCTCTTTTGATGCAGAAGGGCATGTTATGTCAATGCAACACAAAGAATTAGATGTAAGAGGTGTGCAGTTTCATCCAGAATCGGTACTAACACCAAGAGGGAAAAAAATGCTAAAAAACTGGTTGCGCTAATTGCTAGCACAGGTTTAAAATAACATAGATTTTTTATAAATAATACAATAGCATACCCCCTTTAATACAGTCTCCCTTTTTAACCCGCTTTATGCATAAAACGGGTTTAAGCACAGATATATTAAGTGTTTTTTACGATGTTGCGTTTTCTGTTACATAAGTCGTATAAGTTGTGTAGACGTATCAAATCTAACTCGCCCCGAGTACAACAGAAACCGAAGCACTATACTTTAAAAGCTTCTACATAGAGCTTATTATAAAGAGCTTTACTTCATACTATTTAATAGCCCCTACTTATTTCTTTTAATTGACATACAATTCTCCTTTTGTCTTTAAAAATAACCATTAACAAAAAAATAAATATTTAATTATGAGTTTTAAACAAGTAGAAACATTAATCGTTGGGGGAAGTTTTTCTTCAATACCATTGCAAAGAGAACTTGATAAGACAGGGAGTACTTATGTTGTTATAAATGCAGGTAAGCGTATCTGGGATGATTTAGAGAAAAACGACAGACTCGATTTTGACTTGGTAAGTTCTTTATACACATCGGTCTATACCTTTGAACTAGTAGATATGATGCGGAAAAATAAAGAAATAGGCGATCGCTATCCTACAGCGAAAGAGTTTTTCGCGATTATGCAGAAATACCAAAAATTATATGCACATAAAACAATTAAAGGACAGGTTGAAAAAATAGAGAATTACTCCTCTCATTCTATTGTAACGTTAGATGATGGTACAATTTATAAAGCAAATAATGTTGTATTGTCTACTTCTTTCAAAAGACAAATTCATAAGAGTTTAGAACAATTTAAATTTGATGAGGCTCTTAAAGGGAAAACGGTAGCATTACAGACCATAGGAGATTCTTCTAATTTAATCATTGCCAAATTGGTGTGTTTTGGAGCCAAAGTAAAATTAATCTCTAATGGTTTTGTGGCTTTAGATAAAATATTTAAAAATCCAGAATTTTTATCGGGCAGTAAAACATCAACTTTAGATCAGTTTGAGTATCATAATATTTCTAGGTTTTTTCCAACAACTTATGATGGCACTATATCGTCGGGGTATTTACAAAGTTATATGTTCCCTAATAAGCTTATCGATTTTTTATATGGCCCCCTTTCTTTTAATAATACGCATCCATTAGCCGTACGTGAAGATTCGTCTAAGCGTTTGCGCAGATTGTTTAGAAATATTTATTTAAGGGTTATCCCTTTTGTGCCAACGGCAAGGTTTCCAGATAATTCTAATATTGCAATTAAACACTGGCCTATAGATATTTATGAGGATTATTTTTCAGATAACTTAGAAGCCGCTATCGATAAAGGGTTTTTATTAAATGATTTGCCTTTTTTTATAGATCAGGGGTATGTAGAACTTTATCCTAAGAAGTCTACAATAATTAATAAATCGACAAACACCTTTGTGTCAAACAATGAAAGTGTCGCTTACGATTACCTTATAGAAGGCGATCGAGAAACACCAAATCTTCCTGAGATTGTATATCACGATGACAAGGGAGCGCCCCAACCTTTTAACTATAAATATAGGAATACTTATATGGGTGTGTTGGCTCCAGAGTTAAATAATATCTTTTTATTGGGGTATACGCGTCCTTTTACAGGAGGGCTTAGTAATATTACTGAAATGCAATGTTTATTGGTGCATAAAATGATTGTGAATACAACGTTTAATGCCAAAGTTAGGCACAATATTACCAAAAAAATAAAGCATTATAATAAAACGCATTATTTAACAAAAACAGCGGTTCCTAGTGACCATGTGGTGTATTTTGGGTTCTATACAGAGGAAATGGCTAGAATAATAGGAATACAGCCCAGATTACGGGATTGTAGAAGTTTAAAAGCTGTAGCGCAATATTTTTTGTTTCCTAACAATTCACACTATTACAGGCAAAAAGGCGAGTATGCCGTAGATGGCGCATCAGATTTGGTGAATCATGTGTCTCAAGAACACCAACATTTTTTAACACTACTATTTCCTCTTACATTGTATTGGTTCTTCATTAGCAGTTTTCTAATGTCTATATACTACTTGCCTATACCAAAGTTGTATGCTGTATTGGCGTGTGTAGGGTTGTTAATGCCAATACATTTAATTTCTGGTTTGGTGATAGGCAATTGGGGGATACCAAATGCTAATAGGCCAGATCAATACGGGTTTTTAGTGCATTTAATGTTGTTGGTGGGTTTAATTACAGCACCTATTTATAGTGCTTGGTACATGGCGTTTATACCGTTGGTAGCTTCATTTGTTTTTATTAAAACGCTCTCTAAAAAGGGTATGAATAGACATGTTTTTTGTGATTTGAAATCTAAACGAAGACCAGAATACAAAACATTTTTCAAACATTATAAAACAGCGTTTCTTAATGTAATGCGGGCTAAAACAAGTAAAAGGGCAAAGCAAACTACAGAAAACGTTTTAGAAAAAGTGGTTTAATACCATCGAATTATAGACCAAAAATGGCAAGGTCTTAAGAGAATTGTATAAAGAATAAACAAAAGGATTTGCTATATTTTTTCACCATAATATGCGCTACCATTGTTTAATTCAAAATAATAATTTTTGTTTTAAGGCCTTTTAATGAGGCTGTCTAAAAAGTCAAGATACTCCTTATTATATTAGGGTAGGTATCGAAAAACAATTGTCAAATAGACACTTTTTAGAGTGCTCAATTCTTTTTTAGACATGCTCTTTATAAACACTAACATAGTTTCACTTCAACTTAAAATTAACGTATGTTAACTAAACGAATTTATTTATATTACCTAGTAGCTCTGGTTATTTTAATAACCTGGCTCTCTTATTTTATATATTACAATGCATGGTCCCTTTTTGAGGATTTATGGATGATTCCTCTAACGATGTCTTTTGGTAGTTTTATTGCAGGATTTTCGGCAGAAGGGGGAGGAGCAGTGGCTTTCCCTGTCTTTACAAAACTTTTAGATGTAGTGCCAGCACATGCAAAACAGTTTTCTTTGCTTATTCAATCTGTTGGTATGACCATGGCTTCTATCTTTATACTTGTTCGTAAAATTCCTTTTTATTCAAAGGCTATAGGGCCTGTTGTATTAGGGGGCTTTTTAGGGCAAGTGATGAGTATTGTTATGGGATGGCTTATTACCAGTAGTCATTTAAAATGGTTATTTACCATTCAAATAGGGGCATTGGGCGTTGCTTTGCTTTTTAGACATTTTTCAGGTGTACAGCGCGTTAATGAAATTAGATTGTCTAATCATAGAGGACTCTTGTTTTTAACAGGAATCGTAGGTGGTTTTTTAACCATTAACATAGGTTCTGGAGCAGACATGGTTGCTTTTGTCGTATTAACATTAGTTTTTAATTCCACAGAAAAAAAAGCGACCCCTACAACGGTTATCATTATGGCTCTAAATTCTGTTATAGGCGTTTTTATATTGTCTATATGTAGCTCTTGGTCGCATTGGGCTGTAAATGCGTGGAAAACAGCTATACCTATCGTTGTTTTAGGAGCGCCGTTAGGGGCTTATGTAGCCTCTAAGGTGAGCAACTTATTTATTCTAAAAGCATTGTTGTTGTTTATAACCATAGAGGTTGTGAGTACTATATGGTTAGTACCAATGCCTAATTGGGTTATTCCAACATTTGCAGGAGTTGTTATACTTATGTGTTTTATTGTGAAGCGTTCGCAGTCCAAAACGATTTATAAAAAGTCTACAACAGTGCTTAAATAGTTCATATTGCATAGCTAAAAAAAGAGGTGTTCCTATTAGGAATACCTCTTTTTTTTGTTGTTTAGTGATGTGTTTTAATCTAAATCTTGTGATAGAATAGTGTTGGTTTTTAAACATTACTAGACCTGTTAAAGGTTTAAAGTAGTTGTATTAAAATACCAGCAAGAGCAAGCCCTAAACATAGCGGGGAAAATAATTTTGAGTCTGCTTTAGCAAATTCAGTATCCTTTATTTTTTTAAAAAAGCCTACATATTTGAATTCTCCAACAGCTCGTAAAAGAAAAATAGCAGGAATAAACCAATAGCTGTAATTTACGAGTCTAATGGGAGCTTCTACTGTTATAAGATTTGCTTTTAGAAGGTAAATAGCGCCAAAAGCAACTAGAACAACAGCAACGATTAATGTTGCAAACTTTGGTATGGCAAGCGTATTGGCTTGCTTAGCTTGTGAGGGAATTACCTTGTTTAAACCCCATGTGCCTCCAAAAAGCCAGTAAAAATGAAAACCGCCAAGTAGTGTAAATATAAGGCACAAGGTTACAGATAGAATGAGAATAATCATAAGTTTGGAATTTGAAATATGTGTTCAGATTGTTTTCTATTAAGAGAAGACGGCATGCACTGCATTGCTATATTTCTTAATGCAATTAAGATAGGGTTCGATACATGTGCTATTTTCCCGAGAGTCCAACTTGCTTTAACCACTTGATGTGCTTTTGGAAGTCGTATGTTTTGAAAGGTTTCAAAACTAGAGTTAGTGCCGTATTTTTTTAAGCATTCGGCTAAAATATAAGCATCTTCAATGGCTTGGCAAGCTCCTTGTCCCATGTTAGGTGTCATAGCGTGTGCTGCATCACCAATTAGGCATGCTGCATTATTAATATGCCATGTGCTTGTAGGTTTTAAATCGGTTATTTTAGCAGTGTGTATGTTCTCGGTTTTTGTCGCGTCAAGGATAGAATTGATAACCGGATGGTAGGACTTAAAATAGGTTGATATAGCTTTAGACGTATTTGTGTCCATAGCGTCTGTTATCGATTTTAAGGCGTACCAATATACAGTGTCATCCGCTATTTTTACAAAACCAAATCGGTCTGCTTTTCCCCAAGCTTCATGCAGTCCGTTGCTATACTTTTCTGGTAATTTGAAGTTTGTAAGCCCTCTCCAGCAAATTTGATTGGCATTGCGAATGGTTGCCTCAGGGAATAGCTCCTGTCTTACTATAGAGTGAATTCCATCTGCTCCAATTAATTTGGTAGATGCGACCTCGTTGCCATTTTTAAATCTTAAAGTATATCCAGACTTGTTTTGATCTATACTGTCGAGATGATGGTCTAAGT
>CAZLTR010000003.1:35847-44341 GCA_964562415.1 uncultured Hyunsoonleella sp.
GAATCGGCTAACTCTCGAATTAAGAGCTCTTGGAGTATACCGCGATGAATAGCGATATTCTTTACGTTGTGTTTCTTTTCAAAATAAGTTAAGTCTACCTTCGAGATTGATTTTAAATTCGACTTTGTAATATGCATTGCAGAAATAGGATGCCCTTGAAGTTCAATAGCTGTCTTTAAGCCTAACTTGTTATACACTTGCATAGCATTGTTGGCTAATATAATTCCAGCACCTACAGGTTTTATAGTTTTTGCCTGTTCAAAAACTCTTACTTTAAATCCTTTTTGTTTAAGTGCTATGGCAGTAGTTAAACCGCCTATACCAGCACCTATAATATCTATAGTCATAAAAAACAGCATTAATGTAGTACAAATCTACTAAAAACAATTGAATTAGTACGTTTGTACTAAAAAATATATCTTTGTAAAAGATGAATGCCACTAAACAGAAAATATTAAAAGTTTCATTAGAACTTTTTAACACTTATGGGGTTTCTAATGTGTCTTTAAGGTCTATTGCAGACGCATCGGGGATAAGTGTTGGAAATTTGCAATATCATTTTAAAAAGAGAGAAGCATTAGTAGAAGCGCATTATTTTAATTTGGTTAAAAAAATAGATGCTATTGACTTTTTAGACAATAGTTCCCTTTTGAAATCTTTTTTTAACAGTGCTATAACTCTTATTAGTATTTTATTTGATTACCAATTTTTCTTATTGGATTTTACAACTATAGCAAGAGGTAATGCGAAGATAAAAGCGCATTATGCCGAAGTTTCTAAACGAAGAGAAGCTTTGTTTTTAGAGCTTGTACAACTATTTATTGCAGAAGATATATTTAGAGAGCCCGTACTACATAACGAATACCTTAATGTGTTTAAGCGAATAGAAGTGCTTAGTAATTTTTGGTTTTCTTCTATCCTCATTCAAAAAGAAACATTGGATAAAACCTCTATTTCTACTTACAGCGTTTTGGTAAGTCAAAGCTTATATCCTTATTTAACTAAACAGGGCCAGCAGCAGTATGCAGCCCTATTTCCTTCTCAAAAACCGCAGAGTGCGCATAATATGAAATAAAAAGAGACCGCCTGTTTTAGACCGCCTCTTTTCTGTGATTCAAAAAAAATACTTCTAGTTAATTTAAATCAAAACTAGTCTTAAGACTAGTGTAAGAGCTTCCTCCTATGAATACTTCAAATGTTCCAGGTTCTAGTACAAAGTCTCCAACATTATTGTAAAACCCAAGTTGTGCTTTGGTTAAAGTAAATGTTACAGTTTTGGTTTCGCCTGGATTTAATTCTATGTGTTGAAAGCCCTTAAGTTCTTTTATATGTCGTGTTACACTGGCGTGTAAATCTCTAATATACAATTGAGTTAATTCTTTTCCTTTTAGTTTGCCTGTATTAGAAATATCAAATGATACAGATACCGTTTCATTACGGTTGTATTTAGATTTAGAAAGTTTGATGTTTTTGTATGTAAAGGTTGTATAACTAAGGCCATAACCAAATGGATACAAAGGTGTATTTTCTACGTCACTATAATGAGACCAGAATACGAAATTGGGTTTGTCTGATTGTTCGTTTATTGGTCTGCCCGTATTTTTATAATTGTAATATATTGGGATTTGCCCCACATTTCTAGGGAAAGTCATTGGTAATTTCCCGCTAGGATTATAATCTCCATAAAGCACTTGTGCAATTGCATTTCCCGCTTGAGATCCTAATTGCCATGCCTCCACAATAGAAGGGATGTGTTGGTCTGCCCAATTAATTGTTAATGGTCTGCCATTATTTAAGACAAGTACAATTTTTTTATTAACGGCATAAACAGCTTCTAGAAGTTCTTGCTGTACTCCTGGCAATCCTAGCTCTGTTCTACTTCTACCTTCACCACTTTGGAAACCATGCTCGCCTAAAACCATGACTACAACATCTGCTTTTTTGGCTGCTGCGATAGCCTCATCAAACCCACTTTTGTCATTAGTATTTAATTTGATGTGTATCGTAAACTCTGTTTCACTTGTATTAACATCGGCACCTTTAGCATAAATGAGCTTATTCCCTTTATAAGAGGTCATACCTTTAAGAACAGAAACTGCGGTACTATCTTTTGAAGCGAGCCTCCAACTTCCTAAGGGACTGTTATTATCTGCAGCCAAGCCGCCTATAAGCGCGATGGTTTGCCCTTTTTTCTTTAAAGGCAATAATTGCGTATCGTTTTTGAGTAGTACAATAGATTTTTTGGCCATTTCTAAAGCAGAAGCATGATGAGCTTTGCTATTTATAACCGTTTCCTCTCTTTCTTCATCACAGTACCTGTAAGGGTCTTTAAATAACCCTAATTCATACTTAACTGTTAGGATTCTACGAGCAGCCTCATCAATAAGAGCTTCTTTTACGGCCCCTTCTTTTACCAAGCTTTCTAGTTCGTTAACGTAAGCGTTAGATTCCATATCTAAATCGCAGCCGGCAATAGCAGCAAGTCTGGAAGCGTCTTTTTTATGTTTTGCATAGCCCCAAGTGACCATTTCTTTTATAGAAGCCCAATCGGATACCACAAAACCTTTAAATCCCCATTTGCCTTTTAATAGGTCTCTAAGCAGGAACGAATTTCCAGTAGCAGGAACCCCGTTGAGTTCGTTAAAAGAATTCATCATGGTTTTAACTCCACTTTCTGAAGCCGCTTTAAAAGGAGGCAATACCATATTGTATAATGTAGAACTTCCAATATCTACAGTATTATATTCTTTACCAGCTTCTGAAAAGCCATAGGCCGCAAAGTGTTTCGCACAAGCCGCTATAGTATTTGGCGCAGATAAATCATCTCCTTGAAAGCCTTCTACTCTTGCTTTCGCAATTTTACTGCCTAAAAAGGGATCTTCTCCTGCACCTTCCATCACACGACCCCATCTGGGATCTCTAGAGATGTCTACCATTGGAGCAAAAGTCCAGTTGATACCAGCCGCTGCAGCCTCTGCAGCAGCAACGCTGGCAGATGTTTTTATGGCTTCTAAATCCCAACTAGCCGCTTCTGCTAAAGGAATAGGGTTTAAAGTTTTATAACCATGAATAACATCAAATCCAATAATAAGAGGGATGCCTAGTCGGGTTTCTTCAACAGCTATTTTTTGAACCGCTCTTACCTGTGCTACACCTTTTACATTAAGCATAGAACCCACAAGACCTTCTTTGAGATGGTCGTATTTTACTTTGGCATTTCCGTTAGTTGGTCCTGGCCCTGTAACGTCCCAAAATCCATTGTATTGGTTCATTTGGCCAATTTTTTCTTTTAGCGTCATGAGCTGTAGTAAAGAATCTACTTTTTGATTGATCTCAGGATTCTTAGAATAAGCCTTGGGTTGCCCTTGTAGGGTACAGGATAAAGCCACCGTAGCTAATAACGGAAGTATTCTAGTGATTTTAGTGTTTAATTTCATTTTAAAAATTTAGTAAACCCTAAGCACGATTATAAAATTTGGTGCTTAGGGTAATAGCTTATGATGTGATAATAAATAGTTTAATACGTCACTTATCGTTTAATGATATCATCCATATAGAATATTCCAGGATTTGGTGAAGGGCCATTTACAATAAATACAATTTGTGTGTAAACGCCAACTTCTTCGGCAGGTAGCGGTGAAAAGTTTTCAGGGTCGTCTGGTTCAAATGCTTTGGTTGCATTAGAATAATCGAAAGTTAATTCTTCCCATCCCGATCCCGTATGGCTTGCGGCTACATTAGCAGAACGTGCACCGTTAAGCCCTTCTTTTAAATCTACAGATAGGGCAGCAGGTATTTCAGAATATAGTTTAATCGTAATGATTTTCTCGTCAGTGGTCAAATCTAAGTTAGGTATAGAAAAACCAGACCCTTGGAATTCACCAGAACCTCTGTTGATTTCTATAACTTTTGCAGATGTATTTATTCCAGAGGGGAATGGGTTGTCTACAAGTGTGATTGGAGCTCCAAATTCAATAGCACCTTCCAACATTTCGTCTTCAAAGTTTACTTCAAATTCAGGAATGCTAGTGTCTATTTCTCGTCTAATATTGTCAATAAGCACTGTGCCTTGTGTTGCACCAGGACCATCTGCAAAAAATACTATTTTAGTGTACCGTCCTGTAGCAACGATAGGTTGAGAGTTTTCAGGATCTCCTGGTATGAATACTTTAGAAGCATTAGCAAAGTTAAATTCTAAAGTTTCCCATCCAGATCCAGTATGTTGGGCAACAACTTCTGCTCCACGTTCACCATTAACCCCATCGTCGAACTGTAAGGTGATAGGAATCGTGTTACCGCCGTCATAAAACACATCTACAGTAATTACTTTTAAAGCAGCACCAAAATTAATAGGAGACAATAATTCGTATGCAAAACCTTCAAAGGCACTCCCCGAATTTGTTACAGCAAGAACGTTAGACGCTGTTTCGTTGGTGCCAGATAAGTTAGGATTTGGTACAATTTCTGTAGATACGCCTCCAAAATCAGAGAACTCGTATTCTGTTAGGGGATCATCAAAAGATAATGATAGGTCTAAATCACCAACATTAAAACTTACAGTTTCCATAAATTGTTCCGATTTGCCTGTTTCACTACTACTAGCTAATGTTGTGATTTCGAAATCACCACCAGCAACATAGGTGTGTCTTATAGTTTCTCCAGCAGCTAAAGTCTCTATGGTACCATCTCCAAAATTAACTTCAAAGTCTGTAACATTATCTCCTCTTGGAGAGACACTTACTTCTCTTGCTGTTTCAGAGCGAGTTAAACCACTTTCAAGATTTAATATTTTTGTGGTTTCTACAAAAATATCTTGTGTAATTTCGGTGGTTTTATCATTGGGAGCTACAGCGACTATTCGTACGGTGTAATTACCTTCGGGATAAACGTTTGTAGACATTTTGTCTCTTCCAACGATCGCTTGCGAATTGTTAGGGTCTCCAAAAAAGATTTGAAAAGACGAAGCGCCTACAGCAGCTGGAGAAACAGTAACAAGTCCAGAATTGTCTTCAGCAACCTCAATAGTGGTTTGCACCTCAGAAGGTGCGTCTAGAGCAAAAAGAGTCGCTTCAAATTCATCATCTTTACAAGAATGAATGACAAGAAGTACTGTAAAAAGGGTTAATATGTTTTTAATTTTTTTCATCACTAGAATAGTTTTGGTTTTAAAATTATAATTAGAAGTTTTTAGTTTTTATTCTAAAGCTAATAAAACTTTTAGAGTCTTATTTCGAGATACAACAGGGCTTCTATAAAATGCTTTATTTTTGTTATAGAAAACCTATTTCTATAGGCTAAGGGAACGGTTTTAAGGGTTGTATGTGTTTGTGTGTCATGGTCTTTATTTTGTTAATTTTATGAATTGTAGAAAGTCATTGTTTTTAGCAGCTATGATGTAAGGTGTTTTTCCAACAGTTATATAAGCTAAATCTTTAACATCGCCTCTCGTAAAAAAGCCACTATGCGAAGCTGGTAGAGGTGTGAAATTACCTTTGCCATTTCCGATAGAAAAAAGGCCATACCCAGCATCTGCTCTTGGTGTTTCAACTTCAGAAGCGTATAGGTTTCCTGCTGTAACAATGTCGAGATTTCCATCGTTGTTGAAATCTTTAACTAAAATTTGATTAATAGGACTAAATTGGGCTTCATTAGGTAATGTGTGTTTTTGGAACCCTTTCTTGGTGTTTTCTAAATAGATGCTGGCAAACGATTTCACTTGGTAGTGTAAGCCTTTATTTAATTTACTCTCATCGTAAACATCGGTAAGAGTAGCTGTAGAAAAATCAGTATAATTTTTAAACTTCTTTTTTATGCTGGGAATTTGTTGAGAGGAACATTCTCTGCCTCTAACAGGGTATTTTTTGCCCTCGTTATAATAGCTTAATACAATATCGTTACGCTTATTAGCATCAAAATCGTTAAAATAAATATCGAATGTTTCTTTTGGATTGGCTTTGTACTTATAATTTAGTCCTAAATTACCACAAACCAAATCTAGGTCGCCATCGTTATCAAAATCGCCGCTAGCAAGACTAAACCACCAGCCAGTGGTGTCTTCTAGTCCTAAGGATTTTGTAACCTCATTAAAAGTCCCTTTATTGTTTTTAAAAACTTTAATAGGCATCCATTCTCCAGACACGAAAAGATCATCCCAACCATCGTTATCGTAATCCATCCACAAGGCGGTTGTTACCAGTCCTAATTTTGAAAAATCGGCACCTTTAGTGGAGCTTTTTCTAAATAAGGGTCTGCCTTTTTTACTTATATTTTCTAATAAGTAGCTATTGGCAGGGTAGGGGTAATTAGCGGGGGTTAATCTACCACAAATAAAAAGGTCTATATCACCGTCTTTATCGTAATCATTAGGGATAACGCGACTACCACTGGAGGTCATTTTAGGCAAAGCAAATTTACTTTTGTAAAAGTTACCATCGCCACGATTAATGTACAAACGGTCTTGTAGCATTTTAGAAGTGTTTTCAAATTCATTACCACCACTCACAATATAAAGGTCATTATTCCCATCGTTGTCGGCATCGAAAATAAGGGCACCAATATCTTCATGAAGTCGGTCTTGGAGAAGTAACTTTAATTTTTGCTGTTCGAAACGGCCGTCTGGTTGCTGGTAAAAAAGACCACCAGGGTATTTATTAGCGGCACCCACATAAAAATCGTCCAAACCATCTCCATTGAGATCGCCTACAGCAATTCCTGGGCCAAATTGTGATGTTTTATGTGGTAATAACACTTCATATTTAAAATCATCGTAGCGGTTTTCCTTATGCTTATAAATACATAAAGTATCTGAAAAACTATCAAAGCGTTGGGTGTTGTTGGCTATTTTAGTTGTAGCAGCATTAGGAACCGCATTGGTATACTCTATTGTTAAATGTTGATTGGCTTTTAGGTTTTCTAGGATTTGAATTTTACCATCGGGCCATGTAATCTTGGCCTCTTTTATTTTAGAAATAGTATCTAACCCAAAATGTAATTTTGGAGCGACAGACGATTGAAATCCTCTACTTAATGTTAAGACTTGTGTTTGTTTAAAATTAATGAGATCAATATCAACTCTAGTGCCCAATCCAAATGTGTTTTTGGGATGTCCCTTAAAATTAAAAACAAGATAATTATTCGTTTCTGCACTTTTGTTTTCAAACAAAGCAACCTCGTCATCAATATTGTTAGTGATAATTTCAAGGTCACCATCGTTATCGAGATCGACATAAACCGCGCCGTTAGAAAAACCTTCATAGGTAAGACCCCAATTTAGGTTGGCTTTTTCGAAAGTTAAATTTCTATTATTCTTGAATACATAATTATCTAACTTTTCAGCAGGAATCTTTAAACTTTTAGAAAGCAAACTGTCTTTGTGTTTCTTTTTACCTCTAAGCGCAGCAAAATAGTCTTTATTGTTAATTTCTCGTCGGGTACCATTGGATATAAAGATATCTTTCCAACCATCATTATCTAAATCGGCAAACAAAGGTGCCCAACTCCAATCTGTAGAAGATAAGCCAGCTAAGCGCGAAATATCGCTGTATTTTGGTAAGTTATTGCCATGATTTCCTAATCCCAATTGCAATGTGTTTTGCATGTATTGGTATTGAAACCCTGCTTTTTCAATATTGCTAAACATTTTAGGGTTCATGCTCGCCATGTTGGCTTTAGAGCGCCTGTTAGACGCTGCATCCATATCCATTTGGATAATATCTAATAGACCATCATTATTGAAATCGGCAATATCGACACCCATGCCATAAAATGATGTATGTTGCGTTGTTTCCTTTATTTTATCTGTAAACGTACCGTCTTGATTATTGATATACATACAATCTGGTGTGCCAAAATCATTAGAGACATAGAGGTCAGACCAACCATCGTTATTAAGATCGGCAACAGTAACACTTAAAGACAGACTGTATAATTTTACATGCGCAGCTTCTGTAACTTTTGTAAAAGTTTTACCATCATTTCTATAAAGGTTATCTGTTTCTACATCGGTTACACGATCCATACGCATTTTATAGTTGTAACTGTTGTAGTTAAATGGTGTTATAGGGTAATTAGCCACAAATACATCTAAATCGCCATCGTTATCATAATCGAAAAAAGAGGCATCAACACTATTTCCAATATCGTCTAGGCCATAAGCTTTAGCATTTTCTGTAAATGTATTATCGCCATTGTTAATGAAAAGTTGATTTTCTTTAGGTTGAGATTGTCCGCCTACTAGACAGTAAATGTCTAAAAAGCCATCGTTATTAACATCGGCCATGGTTGTACCAGTATACCATCTGTTATCACCGCTAATTTTGGCACTATCTGTGATGTCTTCAAACTTTAAATTTCCCTTATTAAGGTAGAGTTTATTTTCAACCATATTACCTGTAAAAAATATATCGGTGAGGCCATCGTTATTGATGTCTCCAACAGATATCCCTCCGCCCATATATAAATAGGGGTATGTGAAATAATTTATGGTATCATTTTC
>CAZLTR010000004.1:0-42080 GCA_964562415.1 uncultured Hyunsoonleella sp.
CAAATTGCTGCCTGGGATTTAGATGGTAATACTGGAAATGAAACTAGTGTTAACGCTACAACAACAGCCGCCAACGTAGCAAGTGCCACCCTAAGTAGAGATGCGGGATTAGTTCCAGAAGTACTGGCTAATTCTTTCGGGTCTTCCTCATTTGTTAGCACTACTGGTGGACCAGGCCTAGCAGATGCTAATGCTCAAAGTAAAATAATACGTGTTCGCATGGAAATCGAATGCGGTTACCAAGCCTCTTTTAGCACATTAGATGTTAATTTTTTGAGAGATGCTGATGGTCCTATGCGTTTTAGATGGTTTTTTAGTCTATCTGGAGGCATGGGCGGCGGTGCTATAGGCGGTTTTAATTTTACATATAGCGGAACGGAAGTTAATGGTTTAGCACAAACACAAATTGATTTATCGGGAATCGCTGCACTTCAAAACGTGCCCGCAGGAACAGTTATAAACTTTACTTTAAGAGGTTTAGAAGCTGCAACAGATGCAGGTCTTTTTGGTATAGGACGATTAGCAGGTGACGACCTAAGCATTGGTGGCACAATAACTCCGCTTATCACCACATGGGATGGTGCTGCGTGGGATGAAGGAGATCCAGATATTAACAAAGATGTTGTTATAAATGGTGATTTATCAGTAACAACGGCCAATAGTTTTGGAGCCTGTGCCCTAACCGTAAATACTGGTGCGACCTTAACTATAGGCAACGAAGCTGTTGTAGAAGTTGAAAACGAAGCTATTATAGATGGGAGCATTGTTGTAGAAACGCAAGGTAGCTTTGTACAAAATGCTGCTGCTGCTACATTTACACTAAATGGCTCTGCATCTGTAAATAAAACGACTCCAGTAAAAGACGATTGGTATTTTTATACCTATTGGGGTTCTCCTGTAGCTAATGAAACTATTGGAAGCATGTTCCCCGATGTAGATGGGGATAGACGCTTGGTTTTTGAAGCTAATAATTACGAAGATACAAATGGCGATTTTTTTGATGACGACAACAACGACTGGCAAGTTGTAGCTGCTGGCACTACAATGACACCTGGTGTAGGCTATGCCGCCACCTCTAGTAGAGCAGCAGGTTACCCAACAGCCATTAGTGTGACTTTTGAAGGACAATTCAATAGTGGAACTATTACTTCACCTGTTGTATTTAACCCAGCTAATGTGAATGAAAGTTGGAACTTAATAGGCAACCCTTACCCCTGTGCTATAGATGCTAATGCGTTTGTAAGTGGAAACTCTGGTGTTATTGGTGGTTCGCTCTATTATTGGTCACAAGCAACGCCGCAAAGCTCGGCTACCCCTGGTAACAGCAATATCAATTTTAGCAGAGGCGACTATGCCATCTTTACTTCTGGTTCTGGTGGTACTGCTGGTGGTGCTGGTGTAACTCCCGAACGTTTTATCCCTTCTGGCCAAGGCTTTTTTGTTGCCGCAACGACCACTGGTTCTGTAAGCTTTACAAATGCTATGCGTTCCGTAAGCCCCTCTACAAGTAATAGCCAATTCTTTAAAACAGATGTTACTAAAAACAAAAACCTCCCAAATAAATTATGGGTCAATCTTACAACACCTAATGGTGTGTTTAGTCAAATTCTCGTAAGTTATGTCGATGGTGCTACGGCAAACAACGATGGTCTTAGTTTCGATGCACCACGGTTTGGCTCTCCTAACAACACAGCTACGTTGTACACCACTATTAATAATGATGGCAGACACTATGCTATACAAGGTAAAAATAGTGACGCTATAAACGCAGATGAAGTGATAAACCTAGGCTTTAACACCTCTTTAAGCAATACAACCACTTACACACTTTCTATCGCGCAATTAGAAGGTCTTTTTTTTAATAAAAACGCTGTTTTTATTAAAGATAATTCAACAGGTATTGTTCATAATTTGTCTCAACAAGATTATACATTTACCTCTACATCTGGAACCTTTGATGAGCGCTTCCAAATTGTATTTAACGAAAATACATTTTCTACACCCGAATTAAATAGCCAAAATGGAGTAACAGTGTCTCAAACAGATCGTGCGAATTTTAGATTTACAACTAAAGCATCCACTTTAAAATCTATTGTTATTTATAATTTATTAGGAGAAACAATTAAACGTTTTGAAAGTGATTCCAAAATACTTAATGTAGAATTAAACACTTTAAGAAGCAGCGTTTATATTGCACAAATTGAGTTGCTTAATGGATATGCGTTATCTAAGAAGCTTTTAGTGAAATAAAAATCGCAACCGCACAAATTCTTTTAATGTTTTTGAATAAAAGAGCGGGCGCTCCTAATATATAATTAGGAGTATTTTTATTTATGAAATTAAAAACTAGAAACACCTGTATTTGAAGATATTTTCGAAAATGGACTAGTACCTCTCAAAGCCATAATTTACAGCACCAAAAAAGAAAGAATAAACCTTCTTTTTAGTTATTTAAACTGATTTATATGCGTTTAAACTGATTCAAAACAAAGACAAATCCTTTTTATCTTACTAAAGCAAGATAAGTTGTAATTTTGTAGTGATCTTTTTGCTTTAAATTAAATAATTCTAAAGCAAAACTCTATAGCTTTATACGTAATCAAAATCAACAGTATAAATTTCTAATTATTCTCTAATAAAACACCTAACTAAATAACAGAGTCTAAATTTTCTATAAAATATTACCCCAAATTTTTCACTGCTATGAAAAGAATTATTTTATTTTTCACACTTTTATCAATCAGCTCTTCATGCTTTTCGCAAACCTCTCTTAGTCCTGGTGATATAGCCATCACAGGTTTTAATGCAGATAATGATGATGAATTCACTTTTGTTTTATTAACAGATATAGAAAATGGAACGTCCATAAACTTTACGGATAACGGTTGGCAAACATCAGGAAACTTTAGACCAGGCAACTTTGAAGGTATTGTTACTTGGGTTGCCACTACAGATTTACCCTGCGGAACAGAAATAAACATATTAAGTAACGAAGAGACTGTAGCCGACACCTACACTGCCTCTATTGGAACTGTTACAGAAAGTGAAGATGGTTTTGCTCTAGCCACAAATGGCGATCACATACTTGCCTACCAAGGTACTATCGCGTCTCCTACCTTTATTTTTGGAATACACTTTGCTACAAGTACAGGTTGGACTAATGCAATAAACTCTAACACAAGTGCAGTTCCCACTGGATTAACTGATGGCGTTACTGCTGTTTATGTAGGCAATGTAGATAATTCAAGTTACGACTGCAATGTTACTTCTGTTCAAAATTTAATATTAGCTGCTATAACTACTCCAGCCAATTGGAATGGTTCTAATTCTAGACTAGCAAATATTGGAGGATGTACATACACTTGTTCAGACTGTTTAAATTCTTCTACTTGGGATGGTACATCTTGGGATAATGGCACTCCAAATGCTACTACCGAAGCCATTATTAACGGCAATTACAACACAGGAACTAACACTAGTTTTAACGCTTGTAGTTTAACTGTTAATGCTGGACAAACGCTTGTTGTTTCTAATGGTACTTTTGTAAATATTGAACACGACGCTACCATAAACGGAACACTTTCTGTACAAACCCAAGGTAATTTTGTTCAAAATGATAACGATGGTGTTTTTGTAAATAACGGTTCATCTTCAGTAACGAAAACAACACCTATTAAAACCGACTGGTTTTATTACACCTATTGGAGTTCTCCTGTTACTAATGAAACTATTGGCAATTTATTTTTTGATGTCGATGGTGACAGACGATTTTTATTTAATGCGAGCAACTATATTGATGCCGACGGTGACGGGATTGATGACGATAAAAATGATTGGCAATTTGCACTTGCCGCAGATGTTATGACCCCTGGAGTAGGATATGCTATTACCTCTAGCAGGCAAGGCACATATCCTTCTTCACGTACAAGTGCATTCTCTGGTGCTTTTAATACAGGAGATATTACTACACCCATTGTATTTAATGCCGCCAATGTGAACGAAAGCTGGAATTTTATAGGCAACCCTTATCCTTGCGCCATAGATTTTGATGCCTTTCAAACGGCGAACAATACCGTTATTGGTGGCGCTGCATATTTCTGGTCTCAGGCCAGCCCACCAGATGCGGCAAACCCTGGTAATTCTAATATCAATTTTAACCAGAATGACTATGCCATTTATGCCTCTGGAATGGGCAGTGGAACAGCTGGAGGTTCTGGTGTAATTCCAACACAATTTATTCCTTCTGGCCAAGGCTTTTTCGTTGCAGGTTTAACCAATGCGAACGTAACCTTTACAAATGCCATACGTAGCGCCACAACTACTAGCAATGATTTATTCTTTAAAAGCACACTACACAAAAAAAACGACAGCAATAAATTATGGTTAAATTTAACCTCTACAAATGGTATCTTTAGCCAAGTGCTTATAGGTTATGTAGATGGTGCCAGTAGAGCTAACAATGGCTTAGCTTATGATGCGCCTCGAAGAGTAAACCCTAATAGTCCTGCCGTACTTTACTCTATTATTGACAAAGACTCTAAAAAGTATGCAATTCAAGGCAGAGCTACAACAGATCTTGACACTAATGAAATTATTAACCTAGGTTTTAGTTCTACATTAAATACTGGTGAGAATTACACGCTATCTATAGCACAACTTGAAGGTCACTTTTTAAATAATACTCCCATATTTATTAAAGACAATCTTACTGGTGTTATTCACAACCTAAGTCTTCAAGACTACAGTTTCACCTCTACAGCTGGAGAATTTAATGACCGTTTTGAAATTGTCTTTAACGCAAACACATTTTCAACGTCTCAATTAAATACAGAAGACACTGTTAGCATCTCTAAAACACCTAATGGAGACCTTCAGTTTTCAACAAAAACTTCTACTTTTAAATCTATTGTTATTTTCGATATGTCGGGCAAAGTTACCCATCGTTTTAAAACTACTGCTAAAATACTAAATGCCAAATTAAACACTCTAAGTACTAGCCTATACATAGCCCAAATAGAACTAAGCAATGGATACACGGTGTCTAAAAAAATAAGTATTGAGTAAAAAACCACCTTCTTCTACAAACTTAAGTTGTAGATACATTTTGTTATAATAACGCAAATAGGTGTATACATTTAATACCACTATATGGTCGCGCTACTTATTTTTTGAAAGAAAAAGCATTAAAAAGATATAAAGACTACAGTTGTGTAATATTTTACATATTTAATTCATCGATACTTTAAAGCTTTTCGTCGACACATTTTATACCATTCGTAGAAAAACAACAGAAATTCAAAGAGGCGTTACGTAGTTTTGTAGTGTAAATTGTTTTAATTATGAAAAAATTAGTAATCTCTCTCTTACTGATTAGTGGTTATGCTATTAATGCACAATCTCAATCAGAACAGTTTAAAGCACTCTCAAGCTTTAAGCACTTAGATGTAACAAAATCAAAATGTTACAGGTATCATGAAAACAACACATCCATGGTACAAACGAAAATTAAAAATTCTTCTACAGGGTATGTTTGGGGACCTTTAGGTTTTCCTTCAACAAACATTATTCGTACAGGTAAAGACTTTTCTATTATTTTAATCAAGGTTGATGAACTTCCCATGAATGTGCGTCATATTTCTTACAATGGAGCTAAGCGCTCATTTGAGGATGCTACAGCCAAAACCTTCCAAAATTCTAGCAAAATTACATCCTAATTTTTAGGACCTATTTAAAGCCAGACAAAGTCTAACTTACGTATCCAAACCCTACCTAGCGTCTTTAGTCATACTCGAAGATTTTATGAAAAACGACTGCATTTTTATGTAGTAAAAATCATATTTCATCGGTGTAATGCAAAAAAATACTTTTAAATGTAATACAACTAGTACAGTTTTAAAAAAATATTTGTTGATAACTTATAAAAACACTTATTTTAAACTGCCCAAAGACTCTCAAGTAGGTTTTTATTTAAAACCAACTTTAAAATTGATTTATCATGAAAAAAAATACTACTTATCTATTTATTAAGCTAATCGTTTTGTTATTAGTGTTTTCTCAAACAGCCCAAGCACAGATTATTGCATGGGATATGAATGGTAATGCAGGGAATGAAGCTGCTTTAGCACCTACAACAATAGATCCTAATTTGCAAGTAGTCACTAATCTTACTCGAGGAACCTCTTTTATTACAGGATCTGCTCTAGCTAACAGTTTTAATTCTAGAAGTTTTGTTCCTACTGGTTTTGGATGGACTGTCCAAAACGCCTTAGACTTTGGCCGCTTTCTTTTTTTACAATTTAGAACACCATCTTGCCCTATAGTAGTGTCTTTAAGTACTTTGGACGCCAATTTTAGAAGAGATGCCAATGGCCCTACGCGACTTAATTGGTTTTACAGCATTGATAATGTCAACGTTTTTCCTATTGGTGGCGATATTATTTTTAACTCTACAGCTACCAATGGTGTGGCTCAAACTCAAATAAATTTATCTGGTATCGCAGATTTACAAAACGTACCATCAAGTACTACTATAACCATTGTATTGGTTATTAGAGACTCTAATGCATTTTCTGGAGAATTTGCCTTAGGGCGATTAGCAGGTAATGATTTAAGTATTGGCGGTACTGTAACAACAACACCTACTACGACTTGGAATGGAAGCTCTTGGGATAACGGCGCACCTAGCATCGCTAGTCCTGCCATTATTGATGGTAATTACAACACAGGAACTAATGGTGACCTTTCTGCTTGTAGCCTAACACTAAATAGTGGTGCTAATCTAGTTGTAGCAGACAACACCTTTGTAGAGGTTGAAAACGATGTAACTACTGATGGCTCTATCTCTGTACAAAGCCGAGGTAGCTTTGTACAAAATGATAACAGTGCCTCTTTTAACTTAATAGGCTCTGGAACTTCATCTGTGACTAAGTCTACACCAGTAAAGCAAGATTGGTTTTATTATAACTATTGGAGTTCTCCTGTACAAAATGAAACTATTGGCAATGTCTTTTTTGATGTCGATGGAGACAGACGTTTTTCTTTTAATGCCTCAAACTACTTAGATAGTGATGGCGATGGTTTTGATGATGATAATAACGATTGGCAGTTTGCCTTAGGAGGCGAAACAATGACCCCTGGTGTAGGTTATGCAACCACGTCTAGCAGACTAGGTGTTTATCCATCTAGCAGGACTGCTACGTTTACAGGTTCTTTTAACACTGGTGATATTACAACACCTATTGCTTACAACCCTTCAAGTACAGACAGCTGGAATTTAATAGGAAATCCTTACCCGAGTGCCATAGATTTTGATGCATTTCACGCCAGTAACAGTAGTGCTATTAATGGTGTTGCTTATTTATGGTCTCAAGCGACTCCTCCAAGTAGCTCTACCCCTGGCAACCAAAATATAAACCTTAGCCAGAACGATTATGCTACTTATACTGTAGGTACTGGAGGTGCTGCAGGTGCTAGTGGTGTGGTGCCAACACAATTTATACCATCTGGTCAAGGCTTTTTTGTAAACGGAATTTCTAGCTTTTTTAATAGCGTTACTTTTACAAATGCTATGCGTGTTGCCGATGGCACTAGCAATTCTCAATTCTTTAGCCAAGACACTAATATTGCTGAAACTGGATTTACTTTAAATGGAGCACCAAGTGAAGCTCAAAAATCAATTTTGGAAGATGCTGGCATCCCTATTCCTAATGATGTTTTTCTACCATCACAAAATACAGGTAACAACAACTCTAACGAAAATAGACTTTGGGTTAACTTAACAACAGATAGTGGTGTTTTTAATCAAATTCTAGTAGGCTACGTTAATGGTGCTACAAACGCCAACGATGGTACATTTTATGATGCACCAAGACGTGTCAACCAAAACTTTAATGCTATATTCTACTCTTTAATTAATGGTTCTGAAGAAAAATATGCGGTTCAAGGCAAGGCTATAGACGCTATAAATGAGAATGAGACCATACAACTTGGGTTTTCTACAACTATAGAGGCAGAGACTTACAAGTTTTCTATAGCGCAATTTAAAGGTAGTTTTTTTACAGATCATACTGTTTACCTTAAAGATAATTTAAACGGGAGTACGCATAACTTATCCAATCAAGATTATACATTTACTTCCAATTCGGGTGAGTTTAATGAACGCTTCGAAATTGTGTTTACTCAAAATAACACACTATCAACAACCGATCTTGATGTAAACACTAATGCCATTAAAATAACACAACGCGATAATCATATATTTAGATTTAATACGAACGTCTCTACATTTAAATCTATTCAAATATTCGATATTTCTGGAAAAAGCGTGTACCGTACTAGCTTAGAATCTAAGCTTAGCACTAAAGACATCCAATTACATGCACTTGGAACTGCGCTTTATATCGCAAAAATAGAAATGAATGATGGTAGTTCTATCAATAAAAAATTCATCGTTAAATAATATACCTACAGTAGCACTACTATTAAGTAGTGCTACTGTAGATTTTAAAATATACAAACCTTAAAATTCAAGATTTATAAGATTACAATTTCAACCGCAATAAACTGCTATTCATTTTCGATTAACTCTCATTGGTCGAAAATAAAACAAGATACAGTCTATTTGTATTACTTTTAAAACAAACCCCGTAAATTGCTTAAACATGAACAAAATTCTTCTCACACTTGCTTTAGCATGTACAACTTACAGTGTAAATGCTCAAATTAACACTAAAGATATTCAAACTGCTCTAAAGACGACTACTCTAAAAAAAGTAAAAAAGTTTGAATTAACACAGTCTCAAAAGACAAGTCAAATTACCGTAAATGCGGCTCTTGGTAATTCCAGTCAAGGGTACATATGGGGGCCCCTAGGATTTCGTTCATCTTCTATAGTACGTATGGGAAGAAATTTCTCAACGTTTATCTTTAAAGTTGATGGCTTACCTATTAATGTACATGGCATGTCCTAGATAAAACACGGGTAGAAACAAGCTATCGCCGTAAACCCATAGGACCTTTAATAGCATTACAACGCATATTTAAATGAAAGAATAAGGTTTCTTCCAGGTGCCGATATCCCTGAAGAATAAGGCCTGTAGCGTTGATCTGTTATATTCTCTAATGCCGCTGTAATCGTCATGAGCGGATTTATCTTGTATTGCGTTCTTAAATTTAACGTATACCATGACGGAGAAAAAGGATTTCCATTAGCATCTGCTGCATAAATAAACGTTTTCTCTTTTTCTGATGGTGCTAATGCATTAAAGTCTAATGCACCATTATAATTTAAAAAAGCATCTGCTGTTAACCCTAAATGTTTCCAAACGAGATGTGTATTTCCAAAATTAGGAGCTACATGTCGTACAGGAACCTTTTCACCTGCACCCTCCTCATATCCATTAACAATACTGTATTGTGAGGTTAAGGCTAAATCTTTGGCTAAAGCATATTTAACGCCCATTTCAAAACCATATATTTTAGATCTTGAGGCATTTTGTATGGCCTGTACGTTACTCAAAATACCATCATATACAATTAAATTTTGACCGTTTAATTCGCTGTCTCGCCTTACCAGTGCATCATCTAAATAAGTGTAATAGGTACTCACATCGAAACTAATCTTTTTATCAAAATCGAGTCGTAATCCTAACTCGGCTCCATAAGAGCGTTCAGGTTTTAAGTTATTGTTTGGAACGACTACAGATCCAGGTTCAGAATCAAATACTTTACCAATATCATCTATATTTGGTGCTCTAAATGCAGACCCTAAATTAAACTTCCATTGCATAGTTTTATTAGGAAACCAAGAGAAACCAGCAGTACCTGTTACAGCTCTGGATGCATTCTTAGTATTCTGAAATGGCAAGTTTAAAAAACGATTATTTTCTAAAAAATCGGCTTTAGACTCTACATAATTAAACCGAATGCCAGATTGAATGATAAATGTTTTCTTAGGTTTATATTTTAAACTCGAGTACAACGCTCCCGACATCCAAGTAGCACCATTAGGATATCTCGATACAGTAGCCCTCCTAAGATTTGTTCGAATATCTTCTATTTCCCCTTTAGAGGACACCTTATTAAACACATATGTACCGCCATAAAATAGTTCTGCTTTAGCATGTATACGCTTTTCAAAATCTATATTAATGGCATAAGCATCTACTGTTTCTTTTCGTATTCTTCGATCTCGCCTTTGGAAATTTCTATCTATTCTGCTTTCTTGAAAATTTTGATACGCTACACTAGCTTTGGCTTTATCATAATAAGGCGACTGGTTACTCTGCTTAGTCGCCTGTAAATTAGTCATAAACCATTTTTGAGGCCCATAATCCCATTCTGCCGACCTTGGTACATCACCGCTAAACCTTAAAAGACGATCATATCTAGGAATACTTGAAGATGCCGAATAATGCACCCCCATATCAAAATTCAAGCTTTTAGAAGGCTCATACCTTACTTTTTGAGTTAAATTAAATTGATTATACCCTGAAAATTTTTGAACCTTGGGGTTTGAATTCCGCACTACAATATCAGTTCCATTCTCTGAAACAACAAAAACATCTCTTAAATAATCATCGGGCCCATTAGTCCCCATTTTCAAATCATCAAAATCTGTATAAGTTACACTGGTTAAAAACCCTAACTTTTTATAACCCAAATTAAAATCAAGATGCGCTGTTTTCTCGTTACTTGCCGAAGCATACCTTAATAGGGTATTGGCTTGTACTATTAATGAATCTCTATATGATATTTGAGGTTGTTTGGTATAAAAACTCATAACACCTCCAATGGCATCACTACCGTATATTACAGCTCCAGCCCCTAAAGTTACCTCTGTTTTTTCTATTGAAAGCGGATCGACTACAATAACATTATGTAGGTTGCCGCCCCTAAAAATGGCACTGTTCATTCGTATACCATCTACAGTAATCAATAAACGATTGGTTGAAAACCCCCTAATCATAGGGCTTCCTCCTCCTAACTGACTTTTTTGAACAAAAACAGCTCCTGTATTTTGCAATAGATCTGCACTGGTTTGCGGATTTGTAAACTCAACATCTTCACTATTAAGATGTACTATATTACGAATCACATCATCTTTATATTGATTGAATTTAGATGCAGAAATAACAATTTCTTTTAAGTCTTCTCTCTGTGTCTGTAGATAGACTACCTTTGTTTTTAATACTTCAAGTTTTGTTTTAACTGCTAAAATTTGAGATACATACTCAAAATAAAGTGTATCACGCCCTTTAAAAGCATCTAACCTTACAATACCTTTAGCATTTGAACGTACCGAATCTTTAGCCGTGTTATTATAAATAAGCACCCCAGATATAGGCGTTTTTGTAAGTGCACTAATTACTTTTATTTGCTGCGCCATTGCCGCTTTACAGACTAGTAAAAACAAAAAAAGCTTACAACTAAACCTCATTACTACTTAAAAACTTGATTAAACACCTCTAACGATTTTGGCATTCTAAAACTGCCCAAATGTAATTCAAAATAAAGCAAAATCATGTTTAAAAAAGACTGTCTTTTTTTTGCATTTATTTTTATTGTATGTAATTGATCAAATGTCATACCTAAAAGACATTTTAAAAGTGTTAAATTTTCTCCCGAAACGCTATAGCGCCCATGACCTTTCATTTCAAAGCTACCATATTGCAAATTAAAATAATTAAAATGAATTTGCGTATCGTCTGGGTAAAAACCTAAATACTTGCAAAGATTTAGTAAAAATAGTAAATGAAAATTAGAATAATCTGTATCTGTATCAAACCACAATAGAGCAGTTTCTAAATACCTGTACAACTCTTCATCTTTGTCTTCTTCCTGTAAGACTAAATTTAGTACTTCCGATAAAAACATTGCGACAGCACTTTTTAAAACATGAGAATGCAAACTACCGTACACATTATTTATTTTCACATCTTTAAGTGTGTATAATGTTCGTTTTTTTGTGTAATTGAAAACAATTTGTAACTGAGACAGGGCTTGAAAATAAGCTATTTTAGATGTGTTTTTTTTAGATTTTAAAACGCCTCTTACTAAAAAACTAATTACACCGTATTCTTCAGTATACGTTTTAACAATAATATCGTGATCTCTGTATTTTAATTTAGATAAAACGATGGCATTCGTAGTACTTAACATTAGCGTACAACTAATAACTTTACAACTTTAGTCTCTAAAGTATCTAAATCTGAAAGCATAATAAGATACACCCCAGAAGCTACTACACTATTAGCTAAATTTTTACCATTCCAAAACGCAGTACCTCCATCAATCTCTAAATTAAAACCACTAAATCTCCTATTCACACTAGATTGAGCCTCTGCAATAAGATTCCCTGCGACATCAACGATTTTAATATTTACATTTTCTACAAGATCTGTAATTTTTACCCGTTCTTCTGTAATATTAAACTCGGGTCTTACTGGATTGGGATAGGCGCGTGCACTAGAAAAATCGGTTTCTGTTCCTGTGCCTCCTGTTGTAAACGATAACAAACCTTTATCTGTAGCAATATATACTCTTCCATTAGATAAATCTACAGACACATCATTAATAGAATTAGAAGGTAATGGTGAATTATCTTTTGTAAAATGGAAAATTGTATTTTGTCCATCTGGAGAAAAATAAAACAGTCCAGACTCTAGAGTTGCCACCCATTTATTGTTCGACCCATCTACCTCTATATCTGTAATTACCTGTTCAAAAAGTAATTCTCTTGCGATTCCATCTTGTGTAATTATAATTTCCTCTGCTCTTGCATTGTCTTCAAAAACGCTTGAGGTACTAAAGAGTACACGTAAACCATTTAAGGTTCCAATCCATAACTGGTTTTGGTTATCTATAGCAACGGTTCTAACTGCTCCATTAGGGACATTGGCGGCTTCGCCCAAACTCTTAACCTGTGGCGGGTTGCTATTCTCATTAAAAGCAATGACACCTCCCCCCACAGAAGCGATAAATTTAGTACCTGTTGTATTGTCTACTCTTACACCTGTATACCCAGAATTTTCTCCTGGAGTACCAATAACTCTACTAACATCAAACGTTTCCCAGGTATTCGTATTCGGATTATATGATTTTAAAGGGTCGCTTACAAAACTTGTGGTCGTCCACAAAATACCATTCTCATCAAAAGCAGTATTACCTACCCTAACATCGTCTGTAGGCCCATCCAATGCATTTCTGGGTGTAAGGCCACTACTATTTTCATCAAACAAGGCAGAAGGCACACCATCATCAAGCACCAAAACCCCATCATGATAAGAACTTATAAATACTTGATCTCTGTTAGAAGGGTTAATTGTAATTCCATTTAGGCTTCTTGCACCAAAAAGTGCGTTAAAACTTGTATTGTCCCATGCGCCTTCGGTAAAACGACTAATTCCCCTACTATTAAGCGGAAAAGGATTTAAAAATATACCATATTCGCCATAAGTCACCCAAGCCTCTCCCTGCTCTGCAGTTACAGAAAATGGAATATTTAGAAGCGGGCCATCGGGATGAATCTCTTCAAAAACTTGTAAATCATCTAAAGTAGTTCTTAGCAAACCAAAATCTCTAGTCCCAATATAAACGGCATCTCCAACTAAAACAGTTGATGTGAATACGGTATCAAATGCCTCTGTCGTTGATATCTCGGCGGTAAGAGAAAAACTCGCATTATAAACAAAAGCATTATTTGGAGTTGTTACAAATAAACTCCCATTTGCAGCACTAAGCATCGTGGGCTGAGTTTCATAGACCTCTAATGGATTTAGCACATCATTAGTAACATCGTATAAAGTACGATCTCTTCCAAGTGCGTATAACTGGTCTCCATTAACTTCTATTGCTGTAAAATTTCCTGTATTAACAACAGACCAATTGTTAAAGTCTATTAAATTAGAGTTTGATACATCTGCTCTTCTTATGCCACTATTTGAAGATGCATAAATAAAGCCATTGAACAATGCGGTTTGAAATACACGAACTTCGGCTCCTTGATCTCCAATTAAAAATGTATCTCCAAACTCTAAACGTTCTAAATTATATTCTGAAATGCCAAAATCTGTAGAAATGTAAGCTATATTTCCATCGATATTGAAATGATTTATTGCTCTTAAACCTGGTGCAATATCTAGTTGATTTAGTATATCAACAACAGAAAGCACTTCGTTAGTGTCATCAAAAACAATTTCAACGAGACCATTACTATAGCCTATTAGTAATACTCCAAACTCTTCACTGTAATTAATAGTCGTAATGTCATCTCCAGACAGACCATTAATTGTCGAAATTTCTTCAATGGTATTTGTCGATACGTCTACTGTAAATACAGCATTATCTGATGCTGCAAACAATTTATCGCCACTATTAACTACCTGTTTAACATTTAAGTAAGAATAATGGCCTTTCCAAGCTTCAGAAAAATCTTGAGAAAATTGAAGAAGAGGCGATAAACATATTAACAAAGAAAGTAGCTTTCTAAACATAGTATTTTTTCTAAGTTCAAATATATTTATATCTAACGAGATTTAATTCAAAAATCATATATTCAACATAAAAAAACTTCTTTTTCGGCCGAAAAAGAAGTTTTTTTATGTTGAACTCATCTTGACTTTTTCTATTTCCTAAAAAATGGCTGAAATTCACCCATATTTCGTTACTTTTTTTGTCCGTAGCGCTGCTATGAGCTTCAAAAAGTGCCTCATCTGGTTAAACTTCAACTCATTTTCGGTTAAAAACAAAACGTCAAAATGAGTTCGTTGATCGTTATCTTTAAACAACCCCTTGCGCCAACATTGCATCGGCAACCTTAACAAATCCAGCTATATTTGCGCCTTTTACATAGTCTACATAATTTGTATCATCTTTTCCATATGTAATACAAGCATCGTGAATATCAGACATAATTTCCTTTAACTTATTATCCACTTCCTCTCTAGTCCACTTATAACGTAACGAATTTTGAGTCATTTCTAAACCAGAAGTTGCTACACCTCCCGCATTAGATGCTTTTCCAGGCGCAAATAAAATCTTAGCTTTATGAAATTTAGCAATAGCCGCTTTGGTAGATGGCATATTAGCACCTTCACTTACACAAATACAGCCATTAGACAATAATACTTCGGCATCATCGCCATCAAGTTCGTTCTGTGTAGCACAAGGCAATGCGATGTCGCATTTTTCTTGCCAAGGTTTCTCACCTTCAACGTATTTAGCATTGGTGTACTTATCTGTATATTCTTTTATGCGACCTCGTTTTTCATTCTTAAGATCCATTACAAACTTTAATTTTTCTTCATCAATGCCATCTTCATCGTAAATATATCCCGAAGAGTCTGAAAAGGTAACCACTTTGGCTCCTAGTTGAATGGCTTTCTCTGCAGCATACTGTGCTACATTTCCAGAACCTGAAATCACAACTACTTTACCTTTAAAACTATCATCGACTCTATTTAGCATGTTTTCTGCGAAATATACGTTACCGTAGCCAGTAGCTTCAGGTCTAATTAATGAACCACCCCATGTCATTCCTTTACCCGTTAAAACTCCTGTAAACTCATTGCGCAATTTTCTATACATACCAAATAAAAATCCTATCTCTCGCTGCCCTACGCCAATATCTCCTGCAGGAATATCGGTATTAGAGCCTATATGTCTAAAAAGTTCTCCCATAAAAGCATGGCAAAAACGCATAATTTCGTTATCACTTTTATGCTTTGGGTCGAAGTCGCTTCCTCCTTTACCGCCTCCCATTGGTAAAGTTGTTAAACTATTTTTAAAAACCTGTTCGAACGCTAGAAACTTCAAAATACTCATATTTACAGTAGGATGAAAACGCAGTCCCCCTTTATAAGGCCCTATTGCAGAATTCATTTGAATGCGGTAGCCCCTGTTTACCTGAATTTCACCAGCATCGTCTACCCAACACACTCTAAACGTTACTACACGTTCTGGCTCTACCATTCGTAATAAAATATTTTTACCATAGTAAATATCATTCTCTACAATATAAGGGATAACAGTTTCGGCAACCTCCTCTACTGCCTGTAGAAACTCTGGTTCATTACCATTTCGTGTTTTCACTAAATCTAAAAATTCAGTAACGATTTTCTCCATAAACTATCTTAATTTTCATTTTAAATAAAACTATAATCTGTGACTGCTAATATACATTATCTTTAAAAGATGTGTCGATATTATTAACATTTCGCAAATAAGTCGTAAAAAAAGACGACACCTTATTATAAATATTTGGTAGTTGACCGTCTTTTTATATATTTGTTGTGCTAACGCCTCGAAACTATAACACTATGATGCTTAACGCAAAATGTTTAGCTTTTATTTTTTGCATGCTCGCAATTAATCAGGTGACACAAGCTCAATTAGGCTTCTCTCACGAAATTGGCGTTGTTGCTGGACCTGTACAATTTAGATCGGACTTTGGAGTAAGAAATGACTCTGAAACAAACTTTGGTAATTCTGGACTTGGAATAGGAATTGTCCATTACATCAATTTTGCTTATCGCGCCGATTGTAACTGTTACACAACGGATAAATATTTTAATGACCATTTCAAATTAAGAAATGAAATTTCATGGAATAGAACCAATCTAGAACACCTTGGTACATTTGTAGAGTCTAGTAGACAAACTGAAGAAGCCGATAAATTAAGAGGTCATACTGCTATTGCAAATAATTTTGACATAGGAACCCAACTAGAATTTTACCCATTAAGCATACGGTCTTTTCAGTCTTATGGCTATAAAATAGCGCCTTACATAAGTTTAGGTGTACATCTTACAGCTTTTAATCCTAATGTAAAAACAACGTTCGATAACGGTTCTAATAATGTTGGAGATACTTCAGATCCTGATAATTTTTATACATTTTGGGCTGCTGGCTCTGTAGACCCTGCCTCTGGAACCGCATTTTCTATGGTTTCTAGTGTTGGTTTTAGGTATAAGGTAGGACGATTATCAGACGTAGTATTTGATTTAAGGTGGCAATACTTCTTTAACGATTGGGTAGATGGTTTAAACCACAACTTACCAAGTAACAAAAACGACGATTGGTTAGTTTGGTTAAATATTGGTTACATATACTATCTTAATTAAACCAAATAAGCTACGTGATGTAGCTGCAGATTATCTATCGTTATCGTTTTACTGTAATCAGAGGAGTTACTGCAAAATAAAAAATTCTCCTGATGCGAATTTTAATCGCACCAAGAGAATTTAACAAACCTCAACTTAAACTAAACTTCAAAAACGGTTAACGTATCACAAGTTTTTGTGTGTAATCACCTAGAGTGTCACTTGTTACTTTAACAAGATATACCCCAGGCTTATTAATTTTTGTTTTCTCAATGCGAAGCACACTATTGTTAGTTGTGGTTTCATAAACCAATTTCCCTAACATATCTAGTATTTGAATGCGTGCTTCACTGGTATTGTTTCGTAATTCTATATTAAAACCATCACCTTCTACGGGGTTTGGAGATAACAGCACACCATTGGCTAAACTTTCTTTTGAAACTATATCCAATACATTAGTTTTAGAACTGTTACCACGTCCCCAAACAAAAGTTGCTGCCGTTCGTCCAGGCATCGTATATCGAAATGATTTACCGTTAGAATTCACGCTAATACCTCGAGATTCACTGTTGCGGTTATACACCAGCAATACATTATCTCCATTAGGATTTCTAAATGCTACATTTAAAATACCTTGTCCAGTCACTAAACGTGTAGCCCCTACCTTCACAAACTGTGAAATTTGCGAAATGATGTAATACGACACGTTTTTAGTTATGCTTCTATTATTATCTACGGTTACAGCACCTAAACAATCCTTACAACCTCTAGGTGTTCTAGGAGTGCTATCTGGAAAAGAAGCTAAATTCCATTCGAGTACTGTTTTAGAAAAATTAGTTAAAGAACCAATAACTACATTTTCCATATGCCACCCAAAATCGCCATCGAAGTTACCATCTTCACTAGAAGTGAATTGTTCTGTAAAAAACACATCTTTTCCAGAACGTTCTTTCACGTCTGTCATTGCTGTAATCTCTCCAGCATATAAATGAAAGGCACTGCCATCTACAAACCTACTACGGGCTACTTCAACAGGATAATCTGGATTATCGCAGTTATGATCAAAGCCTATAATTTTAATAGTTCTAAATCCTGCCGCATCTATATCGGGTCCTAAATGATTATTAACAAAGTCAAATTGCTCGGAAGCCGTCATAACCATACTAGGTTGATTGTTAGCGTTTTCAGGCTCATTTTGAGGTGTTATTCCCCAAATAGCGATTCCTTCACGCTCCATAGCTTGCAAATATTTTACAAAATACCTTGCATAAGCCTCGTAATAAATAGGATTTAAACGCCCTCCTATATAAGGGTCGTCTGAAGTTCTATCTATTTTCATCCATGTAGGCGCCGTCCAAGGCGTTGCTAAAACTTTTATATTAGGATTTATCTCTAAAATTTTCTTTAGCATTGGAATTAAATGTGTACGGTCTGGACTAGAAATACTAAAATTATCCATATTGGTATCGCCTACCGTCTCATTGTAAGTATATGTGGAATTACTAAGATCTGAAGCCCCTATACTTATTCTTACCATAGATATTGAAGCCCCTCTGTTAGGACTAAACAATTCATTTAACACCCTATTTTGGGTTGCAGTGTTTAATGTGCTTAAAGCTTCTGCACTTCCTTGAGTTAAAGCAAAACCAAAACCATCTACAGTTTGCTCTGTTAGATTTTCATCTACAGTTATCGTTGCATTAGGTATGGTTCTTGCGTTAAAAGCAATAGGATTTTGTCTCTCTAGCAACACCGATTGGTCGCCTCTTGTTTCTGTAACAGCAATGGTTTGCGCTTGTAAAGAAGCACAACATACTGCTGTAAACACGAACATACTTTCCAGTATGTTTTTTATCTGTTTCAAACATATTGTTCTCATAATTAGTCGTTTTTAGTTGTTGATTTCTATAAATCAACATATTAATTTTTATATGTCACGTCATTGGCATTGATTTTAGTTAATAAATTAAGGTTTGTATGGCATGCGGCAAAACAGTCTCTTTTACCGCTTTCATACCTATATAGAGTTTATATTCTATAGTTTGATCACTCTGGTTCATTACCACAGTAACCATTTTTCCATTAGTATTTAAATACGATGTACTTAACAAATGACTTCTACTGGTCACCGTACTAATACGCTTCGCATTAGGACGTATGTACTTAGAAAAATGACCAATATAATAATAAGAAGGTGTGTAAATAAGTGTATTTGTTCTGGTATCTGCATGTATAGGAGAAAAACAAAAGTTTTGCACATGATTTGGTCCTCCTGTATGATCTAAAAGAATATTCCAATCGGTCCAGCCTACAGTTCCATTATTAAAATCGTTAATAATAGATTGCCCGTAACGCTCGGCATTAGGCCAAAATTGGTATTTATTTTCATCAAAACGCTCTACACACCCTTCTGTAAATAGCAACTTTTTATCTTTATAAGATTCTTTAATACGGGCTAAATTTTCATACATGTATTCGCCTCCAGCCCATACTTCGTACCAGTGAAAGCCAACACCCCAAACATATTTTGCAGCTTCTGGATCGTCTAAAATAGTATTGGCTCTATTTGTAATAAGGTCTCTATTGTGATCCCAAACAACAATGTTCTTATCTCCTAATCCTTGTTGATCCATAATAGGCCCCAAATGGTTCTTTAAAAAATCGCGCTCCTCTTCTGCCGTATATATACAAGATTCCCAACGTTGCGTAGCCATAGGTTCATTTTGTATGGTAATACCCCAAATTGGAATGCCTTCTTTTTCGTAAGCTTTAATAAATTTTGTGTAGTATAGAGCCCATACATCATAATATTCTGGTTTAAGCTTCCCGCCTTTTAGCATATCTCCATTGGTTTTCATAAAGGCAGGTGGACTCCATGGACTTGCATAAACAGGCAGCTGTCCTCCCGAAGCTTTTAACACCCGTTTTATTAAAGGGATGCGCTCTTTCTTATCATGATCTATGCTAAAAGTAGACAAGGCTTTATCTGTTTGAGAGACATACGTATAGCTTTCACTGCTAAAATCGCAGCTGTGAATTGTAGTTCTTGCTAAAGAATAACCAATACCGTTATCTTTATCATAATACGCTTTTAAAAACTCCTCTTGCTTATCTCGACTTAACTTATGGAATACCTCGGCTGCAGCGTCGGTTACAGCGCCGCCTATTCCCCAAAAGGTTTCAAAACTTTTGTTAGGATTTACAAATACACTTACTTCAGATTCTAAAGGTTGCTCGGCGGGTTCGAAGTGCAAGGTGTTGGTTTTGGCAAGTCTTAACTTGGTATCTTTAGCCGTGGTAACCACACTTACAGTTTTACCCTCTACCGTAAAGTTACTTTTAGGAGACTCTACACGTGGCGGCTGCGAAATCGCTTTATCGTTTTCCTTTTGCCTTTCACAAGAGCTTACTAGCAGTAGTGCTATAATTCCTAATGTTTTTATATAGATATGACGTATCATTCGTATGCGTTTTAGTTTGATTTAAAAAAAAGTATCCCTGTCCCTCTATGAAAAGTCACTAGGGATACTTAAAAAGTAAAATGTGTTTTTATATGTAACTTAGATTTATTTCATTTACTCAATTGTATAAGAATACCCACTCCCATTTAATGTTAATGTAATTGTTGCAGTACCTAATTGCGCAACAGGTATATCATTTAAACTTTCAAAACCAAGTTTTTCTGCGGTATTTTCAAAGGCGAGTTCTTGAGCAGTTGTTTCTGGAATTTCTTTATAAACAATACCCCAATCGCCATTAGCTCTAAAAACAAAACGCTTGTTTGCATCGGCAGAATCGGCATCTATAAGCATTAGTGTTGAACGCCAAACACCATTGCCTTGGTAATCCAATGCTTCATCACCTCCCCAACCATTAGTAATCACATTGCCAACAATGCTCCATTTATCTATTTTTAATGTAGATACCGTAGCGGTTTGAAAATCTACTGTAACCCGATAAACAGCTGTTTCTTGAGTGGTAACAATCTCTGCATCTCCTAGCTCTAAAATGCCATTATTTAAAGTATAAACTATGGGATCGTTAGTGTTTGAATTGTAAAAATTATACGATGCGCCTTGATTTAAGGTCGTGTAAATTTCAAAAGTCTCTGTAAGTGTCCCGTCTGCTCGACGCAATCTGTACATGGCTAATGCATTAGAGCGTTCTGCTCCTGCTTCTGTGGCACTACCTGATATGAATAAGTTCTCTGGGGTGTCTTGAATGGTGGCATCTGGATTAGGTTCTGGCGCAACATCTGGCGCGATGCTATACCTGTAGCCGTCTCCATTTAAGCGCAATGTAATGCGTTGAAACCCTAGTTCTGTTACCAAAATATCATTTAAACCATCTTCAAAACCAAAATCGCCTGCTGTCGCTTCAAACGCCACTTCATCTATAGTTCCTGGCTTATTTTTTAATACCTGCCCCCAATCTTCATTGGCTCTAAAAATAAAACGTTCGTCTGCTTCTTGTGGATTAAAATCTAACAACTCTATAGTAGCCTCCCAAACGCCATTACCTTGGTATTCTAACGCTTGATCACCTTCCCATTGGTCTGGAATCACGTTTCCTACAATGCTCCATTTATCTATTTTAAATAGTGTTACAGTTTCTGCATCAAAATTAACAGTTACTCTATACACGGCAGATTCTGGTGCTATAATAGGCGTATCATCAATCTCTAAAGTAGTCCCACTAGCACTATAAACTATAGCCTGGCTAGAGGTATTGGTATAAAAATTATAGCTTAATCCAGACTCTAAGGCTGTATATAATTCGAAGGTATTTGTAGGAGAGCCATCTACATTTAAAAGTCTATGCATGCCCAGAGCATTAGATACATTGGCGCCTGCCTCGGTTGCGGCTCCAGCTAAAAACAAAGTTTCTGGAGGTCCTGGAATATCAAAACGCTGCAATGTAATGCCTGTATCGCTTATGGAAACTTGATTTATAGAACGTGCTTCTACGCGCCATTTCAATGGTGCAGCTTCGTTTGGTGCAATCCCTGCTTCTGCCAAAACAGCATCTAAGGTAGAGAAAGGCAATTCTAAAAACGTATCTTCACCTTCACTGGTCGTTTCTTGTTCTAATAAAGGTGTGGAGAAATCGCCTTCGCTTCTATCTAACTGAAATGTATAAGTTACCGTAAAATCTGCCGTACTCATAGCAGCTTCCCACTCAAAACGCAGCACGTCTTGCCTGTTACTCCGCTCTAAAGCCAGTGAAAAATCTTCAACTGGAGCAGTAATAACGGCTTCTGAAAGGTTAAAACTTTCTAAAGGTGTAATATTATTATCCTCTTCACAGCTCGTAAAGAACAACAGTAAAACAGCTAAACTGGCTGTGATATATTTTATATTTATTAAAGTTTTCATCATAATACAGTTTTTAGTTTAATCCCATTTAAAAGTTACTACGGCGCCTTTTGGCAATAGATAAGAAAAATGTTCGCCTCCTATAAGCACATTAAAGCTTTGCGGCGCAGTTGCATTAGACGCATTGTACACCACCAGAACTTTAGAGCCATCTGGATTTTTAAAGCCCACATTCTCTAATGTTCCCTGAAAATTATTAGAAGACAGCACCACAGCGCCTCTATCGACATATTTTGAAAAGTGTGCTAAAATGTAATAATCAACGTTTCGTGTAAAACTTCCATTAGAGGCAACGGTGAGTATACCTCTACAATCTTGACAACCACCATTTGTAGGTCCGCCATTGGCATTTAACGCTAAATTCCATAGCAATACCGTTTTAGCACCGCGGCGTAAAGTGCCTATAAAAACGTTTTTCATGAAAAAATCAATTTCGCCTCCAAATGTGGTGCCGTCATTTTGAATACCAGATTGCTCTGTAAAGTAAATATCGGCGTTAGGAAATTGTGTTTTCAAGCCATTTATATCGCTTGGCACACCAGCATAAGCATGATATGCAATGGCATTGGTATAGTTTGCTGCCTCGCTATTAGACAATAGTGTAATAGGAAAGTTTGGGTCTTCTGCTTCTCTATAATTATGATCGTAACCTATTATTTCTGTATTTAAATTGGATAACGCTAATGCGGGTCCAAAATGAGACCCTATAAAAGTGGCTTGCTCTAAAGCTGTCATTTTCATCGTAGGGTAAGCATTGGTTTCAAACAAAGGCTCATTTTGAACCGTAATAGTGTTTATAGGGATCCCTTCTGCATTGTAAGCTTGTAAATACTTTACCAAATAATTTGCATAACTTTCATAGTATTGCGGCAAAAGACTTCCGCCATTAAAAGAACGATTTCCTTTCATCCAAGCGGGTGCCGTCCATGGCGATGCCAAGAAGCCCATATTCGCATTTAAGCCTAGGATGTTTTTTGCAACGGGTACTACTGGGTTGGCACTTTCTAAATCTTCTGCAATAGAGAATTGCTCTAAATTAATATCTTCTACACCTGTAATATCGTTATAGGTATAACTCCCATTCTTATTAAAATCTGATGCGCCTACAGTTAACCTTGTGTATGTTAAACGCGCACCGTCTCCGCTAAATAAAGCATTCATAGCCTGAGTATTATTGTTTAATAACGATGCTGCACTGCCCGTTAAAGCACCACCAAAACCTTCAATAGTTTGCAATGCTACTGCTTCGTTTACCGTAATTGTTGTACCGCTAACGGGATTGGTAGTGAATGCTAATTTTTCACTTAATTCATTCAAACGAGTATTCCCATCTGAGGTCGTTAGTATAACTCTAACCTCTCCTTCGGGTTGCTCTACTACATCCTCCTCCATAGGCATGGCTTCTGGAGCAGATTCTTCATCATTACTATCGCTGCAATTTAGCATGACTAAAGCACAAATTATTACATATCTAAATAGCCATAAGTCTCTTTTCATAATTTTTCTTTTTTTAATAGCCTGGATTTGGCATAAGGTTATCATTTCTATCCAACTCGCCTTGGGGTATTGGCAACAATAGTTGGAATTCTTGTATATTTATGTTTTTAGCTGCTAAAATGGCTTGACGTGTGGTTTCAAAACCTTTTCGTTTTAAGTCACTCCAGCGCTGTCCTTCAAACATAAACTCTACTCGTCTTTCATTTAGTATAGCATCGTCTACAGCTTGTGTTGTAACAGGCCCAGAATAATTTGCTAGTCCCGCACGAGATCTAATTTGATTTAATAAGGTTATTGCTTCTGTAGTACTACCGTCTAAGTTCAAGGCTTCTGCTCTGGTTAAAATAACATCTGCATACCGCAGTACAATACTATTATCGGCAGATGCAAAGGCACTGCCATTACGCCATTTAAAGACAAACAATGTCCCATTACGCTCGGCTATAGTTGAAGCTTTTCTAAGGTCTCCAGCTTCGAATGCAGCATCACTGCTTGGGGTTGGCGTATTAAATTTAATAAAATCGAATGCAGCTTCTGGTGTTGGTAGTATTAGCTCAGGAAATACATTTCCTTCTTGCTCACCACTATATTGTATAGCGAATAACACTTCACTGTTAATGTCATTTTGTTGATCGAAAAGGCTGTCAAAGTTAGAGACCAATGAAAAACCGCGCCCCATAGTATTGGCTGTTAAACGCAATACCTCATCTCGATTTCCACGTATTAACTCTACTTTAGCCAAAAGCAACTCTGCAGCTGCAACAGTAGCTCTTCCAGGCTCTTGGTTAACGTTTTCTAAAAATATAATGGCTTGTCTAAGGTCTTCTACTATTCGCCCATAAACGGCTTCTTCTGTATCCCTAGATACACTTATCGCTTCTGGCTCTAATGTTCTGGTAACTTTTGTAACCAAAGGCACCCCGCCATAAAGCTGTACCAAATTATAATAGTGTAATGCTCTTAAAAATAATGCTTCTCCTATAAACCCGTTTTGTTGGCCTGTTTCAAACAGGTTCTCATCCATAGCTGTAATGCCTTCTATAGCAGCATTTGCTCTAGCTATAGCTCTATACACTTGTCTAAAGAAACGTGTTACGACGTCATTTGTTGGTCTTAGATTAAAATTATCTATGGCAAAATTATTAGAGTTATCGCCACCAGCAAAACTATTATCTGCCCGCACATCGCCAAACACATAGTAATCAAAACCATAATAACTATCTGGTTGTAAAGCGTCGTAAGCGCCTATAATCGCAGCTTCTGCTTCACTAGCTCTTCTAAAAAAATTCTCTTCTCCAATGTCGTTTGCCAAAGGCACTTCTAAAGCCTCTTCTCCACATGAGGTTACCAAAAGCATTACAATTACGACGGTTAAAATATTATATATATGTTTCATCTTTTAAAACTATTAAAATGTTACGTTTAAGCCTCCTATGAATGTTCTTACTTGTGGGTAGGTTCCGTAATCTATCCCTCCAGACAACGCATTAGAACCATCTCTACTTACTTCTGGGTCGTACCCCGAATAATCGGTCCACGTTACTAGGTTTCTACCTTGCAGATAAACTTTAAACTGCGACATGCCCAACTTTTCTATCCACGATTTTGGTAAATTATACCCAAGTGAAACTTCGCGTAATTTAATAAACGACCCGTCTTCTACCCAGCGCGAGGAAGCTCTGTTATTTCCTGCTGGATCACCAAATACAGCTCTTGGAATATTTGTATTTGTATTGGTTGGTGTCCAAGCATTTAAAACACTTGTGCTTTGGTTGGTAAAGCCTGATTGATTCTCTAATTCTAATCGTGAGGCATTGTAAATGTCTTGGCCTTGTACACCTTGAAAAAACACAGTAAGTTCTAGCCCTTTATAGTTGAAATTTGTTGTAGCAGCCCATGTATAATCGGGTAATGGGCTTCCTATTATGGTTCTGTCATTTTCATCATCTATAAAACCATCATCATTTAAATCTCTAAATACAACATCACCAGTTTGCGGGTCTACACCCTCTGCTATAAATCCAAAAAAATTACCTACTGACTGTCCTTCTTCTGTTCGCGTTACCTCGCCTTGATCGTTTACAAAACCAGAACTTATAATACGACCATCAATAGCAGTCACTTCATTTGTGTTTGTTGTAAAATTGGTGCCAATATTCCAAGTAATGGCTTCGGTATCTACCAAGATTGCATTTAAAGCCACTTCTATCCCTTTATTGGTTACAGAACCAATATTTTGCGTCGCACTATCAAAACCTGTTGTAATTGGCAACGGATTGTCTATTAATAAATCTGTTGTGTTTTTTTGGTAGGCTTCAAAATTAAAATTGATCCTGTTTTTAAGAAAGCTTAGATCTAAACCTAAGTTATGCTGCTCTGTAGATTCCCATTTTAAAACAGCATTAGCCACCTGAGAAGGAAAAATTCCATTACGCACTACACCATTAATGGTATAATTGGCGTTAGCGCTAAACAAGCCTTGAAAACGGTTATCTCCTATATTTTGATTTCCTGTAAACCCATAACCGTAGCGTATTTTAAAGATACTTAACCAATCGATATCTTTCATAAATGATTCATCCGATACCACCCAAGACCCTGAAATAGAAGGAAAATAACCAAATTTATTACTTGGACCAAAACGTGAAGAGCCGTCTCTACGCACCGTTGATTCTAAAAAGTAACGGTCTAAATAAGAGAACTTAGTTCTAAAGAATAATGAGTTCGTTCTATTTTCATTAATTCGTTCACTTGTATTTAATATATCTGTTGCAGGATCTATAGTACGTATCGCATCTCCAGGTAAGGATGTCCCAAGTATAGATCTATCATTAGATTCACGCTGCTGTAGCGCCCCTCCTAACAAGAAATTAATATCTAATTTATCTTTTACAGGAGACACAGTATAATCTAATGTGCTTTCCCATAAAAAAGACGTATTTAAAAATGTTTCTGCCTCTGCAATACCATCATTAGCTCTACCATTTGAAGTACTAAACGGATCTACAAATCTGCTAAACTTAGATTCGGAATAATCGACACTTAAAGCCGTTTTAGCTATTAATTTAAAAGGGAAGGTATAGGTTCCAGCGATATTAGCTAATACTTTATTAGTTATAAATTCGCGATCTTCACCTCGCACTAAAGCTATAGGGTTGTCAAAACCTGGTTGAAAAGGATTGGCTGGAAAAGTACCATCTGCATTAACGATCGCAACATTAGGAGGCGTTTGTAAAGCAGATAACACCACCCCACCTTGATTCACTCTTTGGTTGTCATTAATAACATTAAAATTGGTTCTGGACAGCGCTACACTAGAACTTAACTTAAAAGCGTCATTAAACAAGAGCCTATCTTGATTGAAGCGCAGCGAATACCTTTTAAACCCTGTTGTTTCTATAGTACCTTCTTCATCTTGCATAGCAGCAGAGATGTAAAAACTTCCCTTAGCATCACCTCCCGATATAGAAAGGTCATAATTTTGAATAAACGCTGGTGCGTACAACTCATTTTGAAAGTCGGAATTCGATTGAAAATTATTAGGATCACTTATTTCTGGTAAGCCTGCATTAGCTCGAGCTGTATTCACACTATTAATGTATTGTACCGCATTTAGAACATCTAACGTATTTGCTATTACATTTTGACCTGCATAGGCTGAAAAATTTATTTTAGATTTTCCAGACCCGCGTTTGGTGGTAATGATAACCACTCCATTGGCCGCTTGAGCACCGTAAATAGCTGCTGCTGATGCATCTTTTAATACCGACACCGATTCTACATCTCTTGGATTTAAAGCCTCTGTATTTGCCACCTGTACACCGTCTATAACGTATAAAGGATCTGAACTACCTGATAATGAAATAACCCCTCGAATTCGTATGGCTGCACTTTGCCCAGGGCTGCCCGAAGGCGTTATAACTTGTATCCCCGAGACCTTACCTTGTAATGCGGTTTCAATATTTGTAAACGGTTTGTCTTCTACAACATCTTTTCCCTTTACTACCGATACAGCTGTGGTCAATGCCTTTTTTGTAGTTGTACCATAACCTACTACCACAACTTCATTTAATGTATTAAGATCTTCCTTTAATGTGATTTTTACAACAGTTTGTTCTCCCACAAGTAATTCTTCTTTTGCAAAGCCAATATAAGATACAACTAATGTATCTTTAGGCGTTACAGCTATGAAAAACCCACCATCGAAATCTGTAGATGTTCCTTTAGTTGTGTTTTTTACAATAACGGTAGCACCTGGCAAAGGACTTCCTAAATCATCTGTAACCGTTCCTGTTAGTGTTTTAACTTGACTGTGTAAAAATGTGGAACAACAAAAAAGAAAGCCCCACAATAAAACATGTTTCATCATTATTAAGTATTTAATTTAGATTTAGTTGAATTAAATTTTCATTGTATTTAGAGTGTATTCCTTAAAGACAATGCTGCGAAATTAACATAATCTTTATTTGCAAAGGTTTTTACTTAAATATCAACAAAAACAATCAATGTAAATTTAGAATATGATAAAACAGATGACAATTTTTTGCATACTCTTAAATTACATCAAGCCAAAATTAACTACGCATATTATACGTTTTTAATTATAAATACCTGTAAATTAATAAATAAGATTAATTATATTTGAGAAAAAAGTTTATAATAAAGGGCTATGTTTTTTAGATTAAAAGTAATTTTAAGCTGTGCTTGTTTTTTTTCTTACATTTTGACAACAGCGCAAAGTGCGGTTTCCAACTTACAAGCGCATTTAAAGCTCACCAAGACCAAACATTTCACAGAGTCTGATTTTAATGGAGACTCTCAATTTTGGAGTATGTGCAGAGCCAAGGACGGGGTTTATTTTTTTGGAAATAATGACGGGGTTTTAGCTTTTAATGGCGCCTCTTGGCAAAAAATAACACTCCCCAACAATTCTTCTGTTAGGAGTATTATACATACAACAGATGGCAAAATTTATGCTGGAGGTTACAACGAGATAGGCACTATTACAAAAACAAAATTTGGCAACTACACTTACAACTCCATACTTTCGCAACTGCCCTTTTACAATAAAAACTTAGAAAACATATGGCAAATCCATGAGCTAGAACACAGTATTATCTTTAGAACATTTAAAGGTCTCATTGCTTTAACCGACAAATCCTCCACCTATATTCCTTCATCGCATACGTTTGGCTATGCTAATGTTGTAAACAACACGTACTACATACAAGACGAAACTATAGGTGTTATGGCTTTTAACCCTAAAACGCAGTTACTATCAACTATTTTCACCCCTAAAAGCTTCAATAATGAAAAGATAGTTGCATTTCTACCCTCTGACCAAGAAGATATTATTGAAATTATTACAGATGTGGGTTCTATTTACGAGGGCAACACACGTACTAAGTCTATGTATAAATCGGCCAGCATTTTCCCTAATTCACAAAAAGAATACATCTCTGTCGCTTTAAAATCTAAAGACACATATATTTTAGGAACTATAGGTTCTAAAACCATTACATTTTCTAAAAAAGAAAAAAAAATAAAAACTCCTATAACTTTTAACGACATACAAGATGCTACAGTACTTAACCTTTATGAAGACCAAAATAACCTTTGGGTGCTCTTAAACAATGGCCTAGACTTTATCTCTTACCATCCTATTGCGAGTCAATTATTTAATGAAGCTTCGGTATATGACATCCTTTTTAAAGACAATACATTGTATCTGGCCACCAATAAAGGGGTGTATTACACCATAATTAACAGTAACCTGGGGCGTATGAATTTTAAACGTTTAGATAGTCCCCAAGGCCAAACTTGGTCTATTTCTAACTTTAACAACACGATACTAATTAGTCACGACAAAGGTCTATTTAAGCTTAACACCCTTAAAACCGAACAAATAGGAAACATCTCAGGCTTTTGGAAAGTAATAGCAATACCAAACTCTACCAACAAATATTTAGCTTGTAATTACAATGGCCTATACTTATTAGAGTATAAAGATGACACCTTCAAGTTAGTGCAAAAAATTGAAGGTTTTGAAGAATCTGCAAGAGACATTCTACCCGCAAACGACCCAAACACATTTTGGATCTGTCATGGCTACAAAGGTGTTTATAAAATTAAACTAGACCCTAGTTATAGTAGAGTTTACGCCATTGACCATTATACAGATCAAAACGGGCTTAAATCGCAATTTAATATTAACGTACACCGATGGAACTCCGACCTTATATTCTCTACGAACAGTGGGATTTACACCTATAATGCGTCCCAAAACCACTTTGAACGGCATAAAACTTTAAACAGCATTATAGACACGACTGTAAACACAAGGAAAATTATACAAGATGCCTCTAAAACTTGGGTCGTATTGAATAACGAGATTGGCTATTTTAATACACGGGATAGCGTACCACAAATCACTAAAAATATTTTCTTAAATGTTAAAAACAAACTCAACAGAGGCTTGGAAGTTATTGTGCCCATAAGTGATGACAAAGTATTTGTAGGTGCAAAAAATGGGCTTTATGTCTACAACCTCAACACCCCCAAACACACTTTTGCTAACACTGTTATTACAAAAGCATACCGACAAGACAACGCCTCAAAAAGCAGAATCCCTATAGAAACTGGAGTAAACTCTAACGAAAATATTAAAATTGCAAATACCACAAATGCCATAACGTTTCATTTTGCCGCACCAAAATTAAATCCAGACAACACGATAAGGTACAGTTGTAAACTTACAGGTTTGGACAAAAAATGGTCGTCTTGGAGCCCCTTACATTACCGTCAATACAACCACCTAAAATCGGGAAACTACACGTTTTCTGTGAAAAGTATGGATTTAAATGGTAATGAAGGCAAGGCCACCTCTTTTAGGTTTAGCATTAGCCCTAAGTGGTATGAAACCCAAATAGCCTTTGTATTTTACGTAATTATTGTGCTTATTTTAACTTGGGGATCTTACAAATTGATCACTAAAAAAATTGCTATAGAAAAAAGGAAATCCATCATTGCTTCAGAAAAGTCGAAACGCCTCTTAGAACTCGAAATACAACAACTAAAACTCAAACAAGACAAGTCTATTCTAGAGGAAAACGTACTACTTAAAAGCAAAGAACTCACCAATTACACCATGCAGCTTGTCAATAAAAAGAAAGCGTTTAATGACATACAAAACGATTTAAAAGATCTAAAAGCTTTACTAAAGAGTAGCACCTCCAAACGCAAACTGGTCGAAATCTTTAAAAAGTTACACCAACATAAAATTGGGGAAGAATACCTTAAAATCTATGATGTGAACTTTGAAAGAATTCATCATGACTTTTTTAAAAAACTTCTTAAAATAGATCCCAAATTATCCAAACGAGAATTACGTCTTTGTGCTTTTATAAAAATGAATCTCACCAACAAAGAAATTGCACCATTACTTGGCATTTCGGTTAGAGGCGTGGAAACGGCACGCTACAGAATTAGAAAAAAACTCAATATAGAGCAAGACTCTCGATTTTCTGATTTTCTTACCAAACTTTAATGTTTATCCACTAAACCAACACAGGAAACGCCATAAACTAAAAATGCGTTTATGAATATTCATAAACGCAACTACTAATTGTAAAATATATCACACTTAAGCTCCAAGAGCTTTCACAAGCGCTAATACATAACCATAATGTAAGCCTTCATGTATAGAGATAAACTGTAAAGCCTCTTCTATATTATGCAACGTATTTCCTGTAGTAGACACCGTATACGCTGTGTAATTCTTAAAAACTCCATTTGCATAATCTGCCTTAGTTTTTGCTATAGTACTGTGTAACAACCCTTTTATTTCGTCTACTTCGGTTTGAGACACTGCCGCATTGGGCTTACTATCCTTTTTGTACTTATCTATCATTTCTTTAGATAAGGAAGGCTCTAACCCTGATAACTTATAAGCTAAAAGCTGTTCTGACACCACAACGTGCCCTATATTCCAAATGATATTATTATTAAAACCGTCAGGAATTGTGTTTAATGTCTCTAAAGCATATTGCTCTAGCATGTTTTTAAATATACCTCTAATATTTTGTAATACCTGAAATGTAAAATCCATATTGTCTATTTTTCGATAAATATAGTTTTAATTTGTGTTTCGAAATACATTAACTATGAAAAAAGTATACTACCTAAAAAGCTGTAGCACCTGCACAAGGATATTAAAAGAACTTGACCTGCCTTCTGATTTTGAATTGCAAGACATAAAAACAGAAGCCATTACAGAACAGCAAATAAGCGCCATGGCGCAACTTTCTGGCGGTTATGAAGCGTTATTTAGTAAACGTGCACAATTGTACAAACAACGTAACTTAAAGGATCAAAACTTAAGTGAAGCGGATTTTAAGAATCTTATTCTAGAACATTACACATTTTTAAAGCGTCCTGTATTTATTATCGACAGTACTATTTTTATTGGAAACTCTAAAAAGACAGTAGAAGCTGTAAAAGAGGCTTTGAGCTAAAATTGAATACATAATAATTAAAACAAAAAAGTCTAACATTTCTGTTAGACTTTTTTTGCTCCTCAGGCTGGGCTCGAACCAGCGACCCTCTGATTAACAGTCAGATGCTCTAACCAACTGAGCTACTGAGGAAGGTATTATTCTGCGTTTGCGAGCGCAAAGATATACTAAATTTTGATTGTCACAAACTTTTATTAAAAAATTTTAATTAAAAATTAATTTATAAAGATCATTACCATTAGCAAACAACACTAGGCCAATTAAAATAAAAAAGCCTACCATTTGTGCGTACTCCATAAATTTATCACCAGGTTTTCTACCAGAGACCATTTCATAAAGCAAAAACATCACGTGACCTCCATCTAATGCTGGTATTGGTAATAAATTTAACACCCCTAACATTATTGATAAAAACGCCGTAAGATACCAGAAAGCCTGCCAATTCCAAACTGATGGGAACATCTTACCTATAGCCGCAAAACCTCCAATACCTTGCGCTCCTTTCTTAGTAAAGATGTATTTAAATTGAGATAAGTAATCTTTAATTTCCCAATAGGCTTGATTAAAACCTCCTGTAACACTTTCGGAAAACGTATACGTTTTATCATTATAGGTTATATAATCTTCATCGGTTTTAGTAGACAAAATCCCCACTGTTCCTTCGTCTGGGGTTACCTGAAGCGCTAAGCGTTTGCCCCCTCGTTCTATTTGTAAATCAACAGTAGTTTTCTCACTATTTTTAACACCATAGACAAAATCTGAGAAGTACGTAATTGGCCTCCCATTAACCTCTACAATTTTATCCTTAGGTAAGATGCCTGCCAACGCTGCCGGAGATTCGGCAACGACTGAATCTATCTGAAAACGAGATCTTGGTTGAAAAGCTGGTAAATCGCCTGCTGCAAATAACTGAGACCCTATATCTTCTGGCAACTTTAAGTCCTCTACGGTTCCACTAGGATGCTCTACCTTGATAGACGCAACATCCCTAAACATGATATATTTATTCACGTCTATCGTTAAATTTTCTAAAGGCTCACCATTTATAGAGATGATTTTATCTCCTTGTTGAAATCCATACTGCTCTAATGTTTTAGGCACACCATAACCGTATTTAACATCATCTTTAGAAATATAAGTTGTTCCCCATACCGAAAGCATGATAATAAACAAAACAATAGCCAGCAAAAAATTTACGGTCACACCGCCTAGCATGATAATTAAGCGCTGCCATGCCGGCTTAGAACGAAACTCCCAAGGCTGGGGTTCTTTTGCCATTTGCTCGGTATCCATACTTTCATCTATCATTCCAGCAATCTTTACATACCCCCCTAGAGGCAACCAACCAATACCATAAACCGTCTCTCCAATCTTCTTTTTAAATAATGAAAACTTCACATCAAAAAACAGATAAAATTTTTCTACTCGTGTTTTAAAAGCTTTAGCGGGAATAAAGTGTCCCAACTCATGCAATATTACTAGAATAGAAAGACTTAAAAATAATTGTGCTCCTTTTATTAAAATTACTGACATCTACATTTTTTTTATAACCGCACAAAAGTAAGGTTTTAAAGCAAGTTTAAAAAGCAATTACCTAAATGCCCTTCGTTTTAACAGTAATTTAAGTAAGCAGTTCGTTTTCTACGATTTAAAATCATCGTATTTTTGCTAAAATTTTAAATTAAGCATTTTAAATGTTATCATTTTTTAAAGGCTATAAAGTATTTGCGATTGTGTTTGGGTGCATCTCTATTATCATCATAACACTTATATACAACAAATTAAACGTCTACCAACCCCTACCTATTTACCAACCCACAATGGTGAGTACAGAGCTTGTAGACAGCACCTTACATTACAAGAAAAAATACCACAGTATAGCCGATTTTTCCCTTATAAACCAAAATGGCCGTATCGTAACCCAAAATAACTTTAAAGATAAAATATACGTAGCCGATTTCTTTTTTACCACATGTCGTACCATCTGTCCTATTATGACCAATCATATGGTGCAAATTCAAAATGCACTCAAAGAGGATACAGATGTGCTATTACTATCACATACGGTAACGCCTAAAATCGACACTGTAGCACAATTGAAACGCTATGCAAAGCAAAAAGGCGTAATCGATACTAAATGGCATTTGGTAACAGGCTCTAAAAAAGAAATCTATAAACTCGCACGTAAAAGCTACCTAGCTGTTAAAGATACTGGAGATGGAGGCCCCTACGATATGGTACATACCGAAAACTATATGCTTATTGACAAAAAAAGGCAAAAAAGAGGATATTACGATGGTACTAATCCCAAGGCTATTGCTAAATTACTAGAAGATATTACCCACTTAAAAAAAGAATACCTCCAGTAGTTTTTAGTCAACTATTTTTTTACACTGATTTTTTTAACTTATTTTTGCTTCTTTAAAATCAATCTAAATAAGTTTGAGTCATACCTTAGCAGAATTAAAAAAAGGAGAAAGCGCTGTAATAACAGATGTGTCCTCTAGTCTTATCCCTCTAAAACTTTTAGAAATGGGATGCTTACCTGGCAATTCTGTCTCCTTAATACTAGTTGCGCCTTTTCAAGACCCAATGTATTTAAATGTAAACGGCACGCATTTAGCCATTAGAAAAGAAACAGCCGCACATATTTTAATTGAAAAAGCAGTACATGAGTAAACAAATAAATGTTGCTTTAATTGGAAACCCCAACACTGGCAAAACTTCGGTTTTTAATGCGTTAACAGGACTTAACCAACAGGTTGGAAATTATCCTGGTATTACTGTTGAAAAAAAACAAGGCATTTGCAAACTCCCCAGAGGTATTAAAGCACATATTATAGACCTGCCAGGAACTTACAGTCTTAATGCGTCATCTCTAGATGAAAATGTGGTTATCGAATTACTTCTTAACAAAAAAGACAAAGACTTTCCCGATATTGCTGTTGTGGTAACCGATGTTGAAAACCTAAAACGAAACTTACTACTTTTTACACAAATTAAAGATTTAGAAATTCCTACTGTACTTGTAATTAACATGGCAGATCGCATGCGTTACAAAGGTATTTCCCTTGATATCGACTATCTTGAAAAACAATTACACACTAAAATTGCACTTATTAGTACACGGAAAAATGAGGGTATTGACACCTTAAAACAACTTATTACTAACTACAGAGACATCTCCAGCGAACCCTGTTTAGACACTGTGTCTATAGACCCCGTTTACTTTGAAAATCTCAAGAGAACATTTCCTAACCAACTGCTATACAAACTGTGGCTGGTTATTACGCAAGATGTTAACTTTGGCAAGACCAATAGAAGAGAATTTGATGCCGTTGCCAATTTTAAAACCAAAAGCAAAGCCGATTTAAAGCGCCTACAGCAAAAGGAAACTATTAAACGCTATCAATTCATTAATCAAGCCTTAGGCAAGGGACAAACCATAGACCTAAGCCAAGCTAAAGATTTACGTATTAAGTTAGATCGCATCCTAACACATAAAGTTTGGGGCTATCTCATTTTTGGCGTTATACTGCTTACTATATTTCAAGCTATTTATGATTGGTCTGGTGTTCCAATGGATCTTATAGACGAGTTGTTTGCCAACCTAAGTGAGTGGATCAAGCGCATGCTACCAAAAGGCGCGTTTACCAACTTAATTGCAGAAGGCATCATACCTGGCCTAGGCGGTATTGTTATTTTTATTCCGCAAATCGCATTTTTATTCTTATTTATTGCCGTACTCGAAGAAAGTGGTTATATGAGCCGTGTGGTGTTTTTAATGGACCGCATTATGAGACGCTTTGGACTAAGTGGTAAAAGTGTTGTACCACTTATTTCTGGAACAGCCTGTGCCATTCCTGCTATAATGGCCACCCGAAACATAGAAAGTTGGAAGGAACGTTTAATTACCATTCTAGTAACACCATTTACAACCTGCTCTGCTCGACTGCCTGTTTACCTAATTATTATTGCACTAGTTATTCCAGAAGGGCGCATCTTAGGATTAAGCTATCAAGCATTAACCCTTATGCTATTGTATCTTATTGGTTTTGGTACTGCTATTTGTTCGGCCTATATTTTAAATAAAATCTTAAAGATTAAAAGCAAAACCTATTTTGTTATAGAGATGCCCAATTACAAGCTGCCACTTTTTAAAAATGTAGCACTTACTGTTATTGAAAAAACAAAGTCGTTTGTATTTGGTGCAGGAAAAATAATCCTAGCCATATCCATTGTATTATGGTTTCTAGCATCTTACGGCCCAGGCAAACAATTTAACGACGCAGAAAATATTGTAAAAACAACCTACATATCGGAAAACTTAAGCGCTGAAGAATTACAACAAAAAATAGCGTCTCATAAATTAGAGCATTCTTTCATTGGTATTGCTGGTCACGCCATTGAACCTCTTATACAACCGTTGGGTTACGACTGGAAAATTGGCATTGCAATTGTAAGTTCTTTTGCCGCTCGCGAGGTTTTCGTGGGGACGTTAGCCACCATTTATAGCGTGGGTAGCGATGAAGAAGAAACCATAAAAAACAGAATGGCTGGGGAAGTTAATCCTGTGATTGGTGGCCCTTTATTCAATTTGGCTTCGGGTATATCGCTTTTACTCTTCTACGCTTTCGCAATGCAATGCATGAGCACACTCGCTATTGTAAAAAAAGAAACCAACAGCTGGAAATGGCCTACACTACAATTGGTCATTATGACGGTTTTTGCTTATGTTATGGCATTAATAACCTATCAATTTTTGAAATAAAACTACGTATACCACGACTACCCTACCATGAACATAGTAATTCAAAATATACTAACGTTTGCAGCTGTACTTTTAGCTGTTTTATTTCTTATAAAAAAATTCTTTTGGAAATCTCCAAAACCCAAAAAAGCATGTGGAAAAGACGGCTGTGGTTGCCACTAATCATTCCATATGCATCATCCCTCCTAAAACCAATAAAATTAAGAATATTTCACAAATAAATTATTTGCGATAGTACTAGAGATAACTAAAGTTTTTCCATCAATAGCAATAGTTACAGAATTATCGAACACCTCTCTATGCTTGACCTCGAAAGAAGACCCAAGAGCAATATTGTGTTTGTCTAAATACTTTAAAAATTCTGGAGAGGTATCTACCACACCAACACAAATACATGGTTTAGCGACATCAACTTCAGACAGTAAAATTTTATCAATCTTTTTTATCTTCCCATCAGGATCGGGAATAGGATCGCCATGTGGATCGTGTGTAGGGTAACCCAAAAAAGCATCTAATTGAGAGATCAATTTTTTAGACTTTATATGCTCTAATTGCTCTGCTACCTCATGAATTTCATCCCAAGAAAAATTCAATTTTTCAACTAAAAACACTTCCCACAACCTGTGCTTCCGCACGATGTTAATAGCTATAGCCTTACCTTCGGTCGTTAAAGATACACCTTGATATTTCTTATAATGAGCATACCCTTTTTCAGAGAGTTTTTTAACCATATCGGTAACTGAAGATGCTTTAGTTTCAATGTCACGCGCAATAGCATTTGTGCTCACAGTTTTTGCTCCCTGCTTTCCTAAATGATAAATCGCTTTAATGTAGTTCTCTTCCGTTAGGGTAATCATAAAGTAAATTTAGAGAAACAAATATATAATAAATATAGCATTATAAAATAATTTTTAGATTAACCTAAAAATATATTTATATTTGCATAAAAAACACCCCTTAAGGTACGCTATAACAATTTTTTAAGCTCACTTTAAAGAAAAAGAAAACATTATTATAAACCCATGAAGCACTTACTGTATTTATGTTTACTTCTAAACTTTGTAACTAAAGCGCAAAATGAAACATCCAAAGTAATAGGAACCATAACCTCTAACAATGCCCCAGTACCTTTTGCAAGCGTCTATGTAGAAAATGGTGCGCAAGGCACTAGTGCCGATGAAAATGGAAACTTTCAACTTGAAGTCCTTAGTGGCAATATCACACTTAAAATAAGTTCTCAAGGCTACAGACCAGCTCGTGTAGATATCGCAATTGCTCCAGGGGAAACGAAAACACTAAACATTATTTTAACAGAAGACATTTTAGGGCTCGATCAAATTGTAGTGAGCGCCACCAGAAATCGCATTAGTAAAAAAGAAGCACCTGTTATTGTAAAAGTATTGAGTCCAAAATTATTTCAAGCCACACAATCACTATCCTTAGCCGATGGATTAAACTATCAACCTGGTGTACGCGTAGAAACGAATTGCCAAAATTGTGGTTTCACGCAAGTGCGCCTTAATGGTTTAGAGGGACAATACACTCAAGTTTTAGTTAACAACCGACCCGTATTTAGTGGCGTTAATGGTGTTTATGGCCTAGAACAAATCCCCATTAGTATTATAGAACGTGTAGAAGTTGTAAAAAGTGGCGGCTCTGCTTTATTTGGGTCTAATGCTATAGCAGGGACTATAAATGTAATTACTAAAACCCCCATAAACGATAATTGGGAAATCAATTCTTCTTTAGCTCTAATAGATGGTACTGTTGCAGATCGTAATGTTAACCTAAACGCCAGTGTAGTTAGCGAAGATTTATTAAGTGGTATTACCGTATATGGTGTATTTCGCGATCGTGATGCGTTCGATGCCAATACCGATGGCTTTAGCGAAATTACGAAGCTCACTAATAACTCCTTAGGTGCAAAAGCCTTTTTAAGACCTAATGATAACAGCAAAATAGGGTTCGATTTTACAGCTATTCGCGAATTTCGTAGAGGTGGAGATCGTATTGAAATTGCCCCTCAATTTACAGATATTACAGAAGAGCTAGACCATAATACTGTTTTTGTAGGCACTCATTATAACCTTTACAACGACGATCGTACCAAAGACTTTAGTGCATATGCCTCCCTACAACATACAGACAGAGACAGTTATTATGGCGGCCTTGGCGGCGGCAGAACAAGAGCAGACTCAATACTTGCCAACAATGCCTTTGGTTTTACAAAAGATATTGCTGCTGTGGTAGGCTCTAAATACAGCCATACCTTTAACCATAGAGATATTTTAACTACTGGTATAGAGTACCAATTAAACGACACCGAAGATATTATTTCTGGCTACAATCGCTTGGTAGATCAAGAGGTAAATAGTCTTGGTGTTTATGGCCAATACGAATGGAAACCCACTCAAAAACTTAGTGCACTTATTGGAGCCCGTCTAGATCATGTCAATGTAGATGGACTGTATACTATAGAAGACATTGTACGCACCTCCGATGTATCTGAAACTGTGTTAAGCCCTCGCCTTACCTTGCTCTATAATTTTACAGAAGCTTTACAGTTTAGAGGCGGCTACGCCAGAGGTTTTAGAGCTCCACAAGCATTTAACGAAGACCTTCATATTTCATCTGTTGGTGGCGAGCAGCAATTCGTTATTTTATCCGACAATCTAGAAAGCGAATTTTCCAATGCTTTTACTGCTTCGCTAGACGTTTCAAACGATTTTAACAAAACACAAACAAACCTACTTATAGAAGGTTTTTATACCACATTAGAAAACCCCTTTACTATTGTAAGTACTGGTAGCACATTAGCCAATGGTTCCATACTTGAAGAATCCAGAAACGGTTCTGGCGCTTTTGTAGCAGGAGTAAATATAGAATTAACAGTATCTCCCAACCGCGATTTATTCTTTCAAGGTGGGCTTACTGTACAGCGCTCTATATACAAAGAGCCACAAATACTATTCGAAACAGATGGTACGACACCAAATGAAAACGATGTTATTGTAGATACGTTTGTACGTACACCAAATATATATGGCTTTTTTAACTCTAATTGGACTATTAACAAACACTTTAAACTCGACCTCAACGCTAGTTATACTGGCACTATGGTTGTCCCTAGAGTTATAAGTGATACAGGGTTTTTAGATTTGGTAGATTCGCAATCCTTTTTAGACCTCACTACAAAATTTACCTATCACTTCGATCTCAACGAGCGTTTTCATGCCGAACTAAGTACAGGCATACAAAACTTATTTAACAGCTATCAAGATGATTTTGATGTGGGCGCAGGTCGTGACTCTGATTATGTTTATGGTCCCAACAGGCCACGAACCTTCTTTATAGGATTGCGTCTAGGTGATTTTTAAAATATATTAATATGAAGAAACACATTACATCCCTTATACTCATAACACTTTGTTGTGCATACACTTATGCACAACAAAGCACCATTGATTGGAAGACCTGGGCCGAACTCGAACAAGCCCTTAACGAAAACCCTAAGCCTGTACTAGTCTATTTTCATGCAGAATGGTGCGCTTATTGCAAAAAACTAAAACGTGATGTGTTTACTAAAAAAGAAGTTATAGAAAAAATAAATGCCGATTACTATGCTGTAAACATGGATATAGAAACTACCATTCCTATTACATTCGATGGCGTTACCTTTGTAAATAAACAAGCAGAGACACGACGCAATGGCATACACGAACTCCCCCTACTCTTAGCCTCCAGAGATAACGCCACTGTTACCCTGCCTGCAACATTATTTTTCGACAACACCCTAGCCATTAAACAGCGCATCTTTAGCTATTACACCTCTAAAAAATTGCTAAAACTGCTAAAATCATAATACACTATGAAAAAGATACTAGTCTTACTATGCTTAACCGTCTTAAGCTGTAAAAACAATAGCAACATTTCGGGGAAACCTAATGTTGTAACCACAACCACTATGATTACCGATTTGGTAAAAAACATTGGTGGCGACCATATTAATTTACAAGGCCTAATGGGCAGTGGTGTAGACCCTCACTTATACAAAGCCAGTGAAGGTGATGTTACCAAACTGTCTAATGCCGATATTATATTCTATAATGGTCTGCATTTAGAAGGAAAACTAGTAGAAGTTTTTGAAAAAATGAAGCACAAGAAAACCATTGCTATTTCCGATGCTTTAGACAAAAACACACTTATTGGCTCAGAATACTTCGCTTCTAATTACGATCCGCATATTTGGTTTGACATTACCTATTGGAAACAAGCCGCTGCCTTTGTGGTACAGACGCTATCTGAAACCATCCCAGAACACCAAACACAATTTAAAGCTAATGGAGACGCTTACATTGCGCAACTTGACGCCTTAAAAACAAGCCTAACACAAACCATCGAAACGCTACCAGAAGCACAACGTATTTTGGTAACTGCGCACGATGCTTTTAACTATTTTGGCAAAGCCTTTAATTTTCAAGTAGTAGGTCTACAAGGACTATCTACAGCTACAGAAGCTGGTGTACAAGACGTGCAAAAACTATCTAAATTTATTATAGATCATAATGTAAAAGCTATTTTTGTAGAAAGCTCTGTCCCCAAACGCACTATAGAAGCGTTACAAGCCAGTGTAAAAGCTCAAAACCATAACGTTACTATAGGAGGCATACTTTACTCGGACGCTCTAGGAAACGCAAACACTGTAGAGGGGACATACATTGGCATGTTTACTTATAACGTTAATACCATCGTAAATGCTTTAAAGTAATGTGTTAGAAGTTAGAAGTTAGAAGTTAGAAGTTAGAAGTTAGAAGTTAGAAGTTAG
>CAZLTR010000005.1:0-9050 GCA_964562415.1 uncultured Hyunsoonleella sp.
ACCAAATCCAACCTGTTTGGCGCGCAGACCGCCCCCAAAAAGGGCGTTTTAGAGAGTTTTTTCAATGCGATGCCGATGTGGTGGGCAGTAGCTCTTTATGGCAGGAAGTAGAATTTATACAATTGTATGATACTGTATTTACAGCACTGCAATTGGAAGGTGTAACGATTAAAATAAATAACCGTAAAATATTATCTGGAATCGCCGAGGTGATTGGGGCTAGTGATAAATTAATTGATTTTACGGTAGCTTTAGATAAGCTGGATAAAATAGGTGAGGACAAAGTTAAGGCAGAAATGTTACAAAAAGGTGTGCCGCAATCTGGTATTGATAAGCTACAACCTCTATTTGAATTATCGGGCAATTTTGAAACACAAATAGAGCGTTTAACCTCTATTTTAGAAACATCAGAAGAAGGCCGAAAAGGACTAGAAGAATTAACATTTATAAACCAAGCTATTACTGCATTGGGTCTTAAGACAGCTGGTTTAGAGTTAGACGTTACACTGGCCAGAGGCTTGAACTATTATACAGGTGCCATTTTTGAAGTGGCTGCGCCAGAAGGTGTAAAGATGGGGTCTATTGGTGGTGGTGGCCGTTATGACGATTTAACGGGCATCTTTGGGATGAAACAAATGAGTGGAGTAGGCATTAGTTTTGGTCTGGATAGAATCGGTCTTGTTTTAGAAGAATTAGGACTTTTCCCAGAAACAGTGGCCAAAAATGTAGAAGTACTCTTTATAAATTTTGGGGATACCGAGGCCTTATTTTGTTTAAAAGCGATACAACAGTTACGTGCTAAAGGCATTAATGCCGAGTTGTATCCCGACAAGGCGAAGATGAAGAAGCAAATGAATCATGCCAATAGGAGACAGATTCCTTATGTCGTACTAGTTGGTGATGAAGAACTTAAATCTAATACGTTTGCCTTAAAGCACATGACAACTGGAACGCAAGAGCAATTGGAGTTAGATGCTTTAATAGCTGTTATACAACGTGCAGAATAACTTTTTAAAATAGTATACTCCTATTCATATTTTTAAAAGGGAGTGTTTATAATTGCTTGATTTGCTGTGTTGTTAGGACCTGCTTTAAAAAGGCGCCTAATTATCCCGTATTTTCATGACAGATCAGCACAGTTTTTTCTATTTAAAAAGTTTACTTTGCCAAGTCAGTAGTTTTAAGATAATAGATGCTGTTTTTAGAGTTTAAATTGCTTTTAAACAGAATGTTATGTAGTTTAGGGCCATTGTGTTTTTTAACCTTTTAAAAGATGATTTATAAATAATGAAACATATGTTAAAATTAAAAAAACTACTATTGTTAGTAGCGGTATCTTGTTTTAGTCTTGTGAGTTGCACGAGTTCTACAAATTCTCCTAGCAGTAATTTTGAAAAAACAAGAACAAAATACAATTTTAATCCCGATTGGAAGTTCGTAAAAGAAAATCCAGAAAATGCACAGGCGGTAGCGTTTAACGATGCATCTTGGGCCACGGTAAGCTGCCCGCATACCTTTAATGATGTTGATACTTTTGATGATTTGAGTCATGGGCATCACGATGGTGAAGACAACCATTGGCGAGGTACAGTTTGGTACCGTAAACATTTTAAACTTTCTCAAAACGATATTGGTAAAAAAGTATTTATAGAGTTCGAATCGGTACGCCAAATTGCAGATGTTTATATTAATGGAAAGCATATTGGGCAAAACCAAACAGGATTTATTCCTTTCGGTTTCGATTTAACACCACATCTTAATGCAGGGCAAGACAATGTTATTGCTGTTAAGGTAAATAATGATAGAGGAGAGCATTTTAGAGATAACTTTCCTTTAGTTTGGCATCACGAACATTGGCACCCTAATCATGGGGGAATTTATAGAAATGTGTTTTTACACGTTACCGATCCACTTCATATTACGCTACCACTCTATGATAATTTAGAAACGTTAGGAACCTATGTTTACGCAGAAAATATAAGTAAAACGAATGCAGATGTAACGGTAACAGCAGAAATTCAAAACGAATATGATGTAGATAAAACGGTACAGTTTGAAGCTAAAATTTTTGATACAGATGGTAAACTTGTTGCTGTATCTAATGCAGAACAAAACGTTGCGGCAGGTCAAAAATATACGTTTGAAACCCTTACAAAGGTGGCTAACCCCAATTTATGGTATACAAGGCACCCTTACATGTACACAGTGGAGACGGTATTGAAATTAGAAGGCAAGGCAGTAGACTCTTACAACACTCCATTAGGTATTAGAACGTTTGAATTTAATAAAGATTCAGGATTTCATAACAATGGCGAATATGCTAAATTACACGGCTGGGGACAAAAGCCAACAAATACATGGGCTGGTTTAGGAGCAGCTTTGCCAGATTGGTTAAGAGATTACACCTATCAATTAATGGATGAAGCTGGTGGTAATTTTATACGTTGGGGGCACTGTGCAGGATCTCCAGCAGAGATTGCCATGGGCGATAAATATGGATTTGTAACTCTAATGCCAGGGGTTAGTGGCGAATCTGAAGATGAAGGGGAAACCTGGGAGATTCGTATTAAAGCCTTTAAAGACATGATTGTGTATTACAGAAACCATCCTTCTATTTTTATTTGGGAAGGTGGTAACTGGGCAGAAAGCAAAGCACATTACAAAGAGATCCTAGATGTTATAGCGACTTTCGACCCTAAAGGCAAACGTCTTATGGGAAACAGAAGAGCAGATGTTAAAAACGATTCTGAAGGTTTTGTCTCTATAGAAATAGGAACAGAGGGTTGGGAGCGTGAATATCCTAATTTACCTATAGTAGAAAGTGAATACAATAGAGAAGAGGCGCCAAGACGTATTTGGGATAAGTATTCTCCTGATGATAATTTTTACAGTCACCCCAATATTGATAAGAATACGTATAAGTTAAGTTCTGAAGATTTTGCGGTAAAGCAAGCATTTCACTGGTGGACGAAGATGGGCAAAAAAGCCTATCACGTTGGAGGTGCGAACTGGATCTTTACAGATGGGCCTCATGGTGGGCGTTGTCCTACCGAAGTGACAAGAGCAAGTGGTGAAGTCGATGCTGTGCGTTTACCTAAAGAAGCATTTTATGCTTTAAAAGCCATGTGGCGACCAGAACCTCAAGTACACATTGTAGGGCACTGGAATTACAAAAAGGGGACTAAAAAGCCCATTTATGTGATGTCTAACTGTGCTGCCGTAAACCTGTATGTTAATGATAAACTAATAGGAACAGATAGCATACCCCAAAATGGATATGTTTACCAATTTGATAATGTGGCTTGGGAAACAGGTAGCATAAGAGCAGAAGGGCTTATAAAGAATGAGGTTAAAACGTCCCAAACGAAAACAACAGCAGGTGCACCTGCTGCTTTAAAATTAACTCCAATAGTAGGGCCTAAAGGTTGGCAAGCAGATGGTTCGGATGTGGCTTTGATAGATGTAGAGGTTGTAGATGCTGCTGGTAAAAGATGTCCTTTAGCTACGGGGCGTGTCGATTTTACCATTGAAGGGCCTGGGACATGGCGTGGCGGTTACAATAGTGGAAAACCAAACAGTACTAATAATTTGTATTTAGATATAGAGGCTGGTATTAACCGTGTGGCTGTACGTTCTCTTTTAAACGCAGGCACTGTAAAAATAACCGCAACTAAAGATGGGGTAACAGCTGCCAATGTGGCTATAGTATCGCAACCTGTAACGATTGAAAATGGTCTAACAACAAGCTTACCACAGGTCTATGAAAATGTACTCACCGAAGAGCCTTTGCCTTTGCATACACCTAAAATGCCTAAATATGTACCAGGAATTAAAAATAGAAGTAAATTATTTACGAAGTTTAGTTATACAGGTGATGGTACAGCTGTATTGCGTACCAACATGCATTGGGGTAAGAAGGCCTATACAGATTTGGAACATAACTACACCGTAATTCCTAAGTATTTAAATGGTGCGGAATATATTAGAACCCCTAATTCTGATAAGCGCTATTGGGCTAGAGACCAATTGCAATTTATAGCAGGGGAAAAAATGCACATTTATGTATTGCATGACGATACTGTACCTAGACCAGAATTCTTATTAAGAGATTATAAGGATAATGGAGACAATATAAAAGTGGAAAAGGTTGTAATGTCTGTTTTTCATCGTGTTGCAGAAGCAGGAGAAAGTATCATAATGGCTGGAAATACCGATGGCGATGCTCCAAAAGCATGTAGGATGTATACTGTTATCGGAAAAAAATTCTAAACGAATCGTATTTTAATAAAAAAGCGCTTAAACAGCAATACTGTTTAAGCGCTTTTTTGTGATACTAGCTCTATGTATGAGGGGGTAAAGCGTTTTAAAAATAGCTTAATACTTGTCCCTAATTAATTTAAGTTGTTATATTCCATATGGACCAGGCTTTTTCTGCTTGAAGTTTCAGCATGTTTAAACCATTTATAATCGTAGCACCATTTTGTTTGCCTAATCTTAAAAATTTGGTTTCTTCAGGATTATAAATTAAATCAAATAAAATGTGTTGGTCTGTAATGGCATCGTAAGGGATGTTTGGGCTATTTTCTATGTTAGGAAACGTACCTAAAGGGGTGCAATTCACAATAATTTGATGTTTAGAGATAACTTTAGCATTTAAATCTTCGTAAGTATATTTTACATGTTTAGAAGCTGTTCTAGAGACATAATTACAGGTTATTCCCTTTTGTTCTAAGGTGTAAATTACAGCTTTACTAGCGCCTCCCGTACCTAAGATTAAGGCTTTTTTATGACGCTTTTTTAGATAAGGTTTTAAAGATTTAATGAAACCATAACAGTCTGTATTATAGCCAACAAGTTTTCCTTTTTTTGTTACTTTTATAGTGTTTACGGCGCCTATAGCTTTGGCTTTTTTATTGAGCTTGTCTAAAAAAGGAATGACTTCTTCTTTGTAAGGAATGGTAACATTAAGACCTTTGAGGCCTTCTGTATCGGCAATAATTTTGGGAAAATGTTTAATATCTTCAATATCAAAATTATCGTAAGTAACAGTGGTGATACCTTCTGTTTCGAATTTGGTTTTAAAATAGCTTTTAGAGAATGAATATGAAATTTGTCTCCCTAATAGTCCTAATTTATGCATGTTGTTTTTGTTTTTTACCATAAAGCTCTAATCCTAAAACGATACTAAAACCTAGAATAATAAAGCCTAAAGCGTATAAGGTTTCTAGATGTAATTCTGGAATATAGCGTTGGTAGTTTTGAATAATTTTTTCTCCAGTCGAATCCAATAATAAGCTGCCGTTGTCTTGATATTTAAAGATGGTTTTTTTCCAAGGCCATACCACACCTAGAGAGCCTGCAATAAATCCAATAATAGAAGCTATGGTAACGTTTTTATAGTGTTTAATAATATAGCTTAGAGCATGCGAAAATGTTACTAATCCTGTAACAGACCCAATGGTAAACACCGCCAGAATTTTTAACATTCTAACACGTTCAGGAGCAATTATTAGGTGAAACTGTCCTGTGATGAGGTTGGCAAAGGTGTCGTATAAGGCATTTACAGCATCGACCAATAGTAAGACGTAATTACCCAATAAAATTAAAATAAACGATCCAGAAAAGCCTGGCAAGGTCATGCCCGATACACTAATAATACCACAGAAAAACACAAATAAAAGGTGGTCGTTTTCTCTGGCAGGACTTAAAAAACTAACGCTTAAGCCTAGTATGGTACTAATTATAATTGCGGTAACTGTGGTAGCAGACCATTCGTTAAATGCTTTAGACATGTAGTAGATAGAGCCTATAATCATTCCAAAAAATACACTCCATACATAAAGTTCGTAATGAAGTATTAAATAATCTAGAAGCTTAGACACGCTAAAAAAACTAATAAGCATTCCTAAAAACAGCAAGCTTAAAAACCGTCCATTTATATAGGTAAAACAACTTTTAAAACGACCTTTAAAGAGGAGTTTAAAAGCATTTCGATTTACTCTTTTTAGGGAATAGAGAAACTCTTCGTAAAACCCCGCAACAAAAGCGACAACCCCTCCAGAAACCCCAGGCACTTTATTCGCAGCTCCCATGGCAAGACCTTTAAGTACTAGAAATAGTTTGTCGGTAAAATTGCGTGTGTTTTCCATTATTTTGCTCTGTTGCCTATTTTTTCAAGTGTAAAAATGGTTAAAAACCCTATAATCATTAAAAGTAGTGCGATGGCTAACTTACTATCGCCTTCAAAGTTTAAAGGAGATACACTTTCTTGAATTAAGGGGGCAGAAATGCCTTTAGAGTTGGTATACCAAGATACTGTTTTTTTCCAAGGCCATACTTTATTTAAGGATCCAAAAATAAACCCTGTGAGCAGTGCTAGCGTAATGTTATGGTAGTTTTTAAAAAGCCATTTTAAAACATGGCTAAAACTAAGAAGTCCTACTAAAGCACCTAGAGCAAATACTATTATTTTTTTTAAATCAACATCATGAATCGCATCGCTTAAGGTTTTATAGGCGCCTATTATGATGAGTATGAATGAGCCAGATATCCCTGGCAGTATCATAGCGCAAATGGCTATAGCACCAGCTATAAATAAAAAGTAATTACTGGTATTACTTTCCATAGAAGGCAGTGTAGAGATAAAATAAGCAATGATGGCACCAACGCCTAAGGCAATACCTGTTCCTAAATTCCATGTTGTAATTTGTTTCCCAACAAAGTAAATACTAGCAATGATAAGCCCAAAAAAGAACGACCAAATGAGTATAGGATGGTATTCTAAAAGGTATTTTGCAAGTTTCATAAAAGACACAAAACTTATAAAAATGCCTGAGAACAACGCGATTACAAAATTACCATTGGCAGCATTCCAAAAAGCGGCAAAACCTTCTTTAAATAGGGTTTTAAAAAGTTTTAAATTGATATTGCTTATAGTGGCTATCAATTCTTCATAAATACCCGAGATAAAAGCAATAGTACCTCCAGAAACACCAGGAACAGCATCGGCAGCACCCATTGCAATGCCTTTTAAAGCGATAATAAGATAATCAAAGATTCGTCGTTGCATACTTTAGATTTTAAGTCTGCCAAAGGTATGCATTTTGAAGGTAATTTACGACTTCGTTTTTAATAGCGCTTTGATCTGTGCATTGTGAATTAAATCTGGAAAAAGCTCATTAATAATGAAGCTGTATTCTTCATTAGATTTCAAGCCATTTTTAATGTGAAAGGTGCCTTTATCTTTTTCTAATAATGAATAATAAAGCCCTCCTAAACGGTATTCTATTTCAGCATTTTCAGGATAAAACTCTAAGGCTTGTTCTAAATTGAAAATAGCAGCTTCATGCTCCCCTATTTTAAGAAGTAAATCTCCTCGGGCAATCCAAGTGTCTAGCTCGAAATTACCAAGTTCCAGGGTTTTTTTATAGCCACGTTCGGCTTCTTCAAATAAGTTTAAACGTTGGTTGATTTGAGCATAGAGTTTCCAATAATTCACATTTTCAGCATCTATATTTATGGCTTTATTGATGTAGTATAATGCTTTTTGGTAATTTTTAGACTTATAATAAAACTTTGTAATGGCTGTCCACCCTTTGTCTAGTAAAGGGTCTTCATGAACGGTTTTATAATAGTATTGTATGGCGAGGTCTTTTTGGTCGAGTTTCTCGTAACAATGGCCTATGCGTAGTAAAGCAAAAGAGGTTGGGTCGTCTAGTTTTAAGGTAACGCTGAAGCTTTCTATAGCTTCATTGTAGCGGCCTTGTTTTTCAAGGACTTTACCACGCTCTAAATAAGCGCCTACAAAACGGTCGTCTGAAATAATTGCAAAATCGAAAGCGGCCAGAGCTTTTTTGTAAAGTTCTAATGAAATATACTGCTTCCCCAATTGGTGCCATGCCACTTCGCAATACGGGTTTTTATCTAAAAATGTATTGAGGTACTCTATAGCGTCATGATGCTGTTCTAAAAAATCGAAGCAATAGATAATGTTGTACAAGGCAGAGTAATCGTCTACGTCTTGTTCTAAACATTTCATAAAATGAAATTTAGCATGTTCAAATTCATCCAAGAATAAATATTCCATGCCTATAAGAGAATAAATGTCTACCACATCATCGGTAAGCTCTAAAGCACATTTTAGAACATCTATAGCTTTTTCGTGTTTGTCTTGCTTAGATAAAATATTTGCTTTCTGTATAAAGATCTCTTCATTACCAGGTTCTAATTCATAAAGTTGATCTAGCAGTGTGTTGGCCAAGTCAAGTTCATTTTCAAATACGAATACCTCTACTTTAAACAGTTTAAGGTTTGTAGAACTAGGGTGTTGTTGTAAACCTAACTTAATGGCCTTTTTTGCCAATGCAATTTTACCTTGATTCAAGTAGTGGTGAATGATATTCTCAAACTCCTCAGAGTCGAAAAACAAAACACTGTTTGTTTTCAACATCGATTCAAATTTGGTAATTGGTAAGTGGTTATTGTCGTTTTCGCTAAACTCCATAAACAGGCATACATTTACTGTCCCTTCTAAGGATAAATATAGGGCACTATTAGGCTCATCGTACTAAAAAATGTTATTTGTTTTTAACAAAGTAATGAACAAAACTATGTGTTTTCGCATATTTCAAGGGCAGAACTGCTTGAAATGAGCCGCTTAGGGTATACGCTCATTTTGAATTTTATTTAAAATAGTACGTATGATCTTGCAACCTTTTCGGATTTCTTTTTCTGAAATTGTAAGTGGTGGTGTAATTCGAACGGCTCTAGGTTCAAATAAAAGCCAAAATAAAATTAAGCCTTCGTTTTGACTTTCTAAAACAAGGCGATTAGCTATTTCTGAAGCAGGCATGATAAGTGCTAGCATCAAACCTTTGCCCCGAATATCTGTAATAAGTGGGTGTATTAATAGGCTTCTAAAGAGCTGTTCTTTTTCTAGTGTTTGTGGTATGAGCTGCGAAGTTGTTAATTCTGTTAGGGTGGCTAAAGCAGAAGCAGCAATAAGTGGATGCCCTCCAAATGTGGTGATATGTCCAAGTTTGGGGTTATCT
>CAZLTR010000005.1:9060-12671 GCA_964562415.1 uncultured Hyunsoonleella sp.
CATTAGAGCAGCAGAGGCTGTAAAAGCGCCAATCGGTAAGCCGCCTCCAAGACCTTTCCCTGTTACTAAAATATCTGGAACGCAGTTGTAATGTTCGAAACCAAAAAGTTTTCCTGTTCTACCAATACCAGGCTGAATTTCATCTAATATAAGTAAGGTGCCTGTAGCAGAGCAACGCGCTCTTACCTTTTCTAAATAGTTTTGAGTGGGCGTTATAAACCCTGCACCACCTTGAATGGTTTCTAGAATGACACAAGCAGTTTTGGTCGTAATTTTATCCAGCTGATCTAAGGCATTAAAGCTGATAAAAGCGACATCTGGAAGTAATGGCCTAAAGGCTTGTTTGCGCTCTTCATAGCCCATAACACTTAAAGCCCCCATGGTATTGCCATGGTAGGCCTGTTTGGCAGCAATAATTTGACTACGACCAGTGGCACGTCTGGCTAATTTTAAGGCCCCTTCAATCGCTTCTGTTCCCGAATTGGTTAAGTATGTTTTCTCTAAAGGCTTTGGTAAATGGTTGGCAAGTAATTTAGCAAGCTCTACAGTAGGCCTTTGAATGTATTCGCCATACACCATAACATGCAAGTATTTTTGCAACTGCTCTTGTATGGCTGTATTTATTTTTGGATGGTTATGCCCCAATGGACATGCCGATACCCCTGCAACAAAATCGAGATACGCTTTGCCTTCGGTATTATATATGTAACAGCCTTTAGCATGAGAAATTTCCATAGCTAAGGGCGTAGGTGAGGTTTGCGCCTGGTATTTAAAAAAATCGGATGTCATGCTTTTAAGGGCTTTGTTTCGGTAACCCAGGAAAAGGGGCGATACTATCTGTTTGTTTTAAATTTGGAAGCGTTTTTGGTGTTTGAATCCTCTTGGTGTTCGTATTTGTGTCTTTTTGCTTTAAAATTGTGGCGTCAAAAAAGCTGTCTTGGGGGACATAATCTTTTAAGCCTTTTATAATAGGAAGCTCTAGAGGTGGGTCGTCTTTAAAGAGGTCTTCCACACTAAGAGGTCTTTCTTCTTCTCGCCAATCAAACCCTTTCAACACCCGTTCTTTTTTAGGAAATTGAGATTCTGGATAAATTTTGCCATCTACTTGATTGCGTTTTTTAACTTCTTCTATGGTATTTTCATTGATTTCTATGGCTATAGATGCCGATTTAGACTTGTCTATACCTACCAGTTCATTATTCTCATTCCTAAAATAATAGATGGACTGGGCGTTTTTAATAATATCGATATGCCTTAGTTCATTCTTTTCATTAAAAAAACCGACTAATTTTTTACCATTAATTTGATTGAAACCAGCACCTAGCGTGTCCTTGCTTATAAGAAAGGCATGGTTAAATACAATTAAAGAATCAAGAATGTCTTTTTCTACATTAGATTGCAAATGGATGGTATCTCCTGTCATTTGATTGCCTAAATTCCAAAGAATAGGTTTTCGCGCTTTGGAAAAGGTTCCGCCAGCGCCCGATTTATCAATATTTATAAATTCTGTTAAACCTGTAAGGTGATCAATATGAATGGAATCTGCTTTTCCGCTCATATCCGATTTGTACATTTTAACATTTCGAAACACGCGGGTAATACGGTGTTCTGGTTTGCCTGTGACCATGAGTGTGTCACCATGTATGTATATAGAATCGTTTTCTTGAACAGATATCGCGTAAGCACGTTTGGTGATGAATAAGGAATCTTTGGCCTTAAAAACCTCGGCATAATGGCCTTTAATAATGCTATTATTTAGGGTGTCTGTAACGGTGATATTATTGGTGGCAGATGAAAAATTTCTGTTTTGGTCAAAATACAAACTATCCCCAACGACTTCTTTACCATCGTATTTTATATTTGCATTTTTCATGGCATAGCCCGTTTTAGCTTCTGTATTGTAAAATCCTTTTTCACAATAGGTTACGCTTTCTGTGGTGGTGATAGTAGAGGGGCCAAATAAATAGGCATGACCAGTATCTTTGTAGTAATCAAAAAAATTGGATTCAATTTTGGCATCAGGATTTGTTAAAACAACATCTTTAACAAACTGAAATTTATTGTCTTGCATGTAAAAACGCCCTATTTGACTTGTAATCGTTCCAGAGGTGTCTATTTCGACACTACCTTTACTTTGGTAATAGGCCTGCTGTTTTTGGCGGTCAAAATAAAGCGTATCTGTCGTTATTTTAGAACTTGGATCGGTAAGTACCACATCGCCACTAGCAAATGCTAATTGCGAACTACCATCATATTCTACATATTTAGACGTCATGTTTATAGTATCGCCTTGTATCATTTTAACATTACCATAGGCTTCTATAAAGTTTTGTTGTCCATAATAAAAGGCCTTATCACACCAAAGGTCGGTTCCAGAGTGAAAAATATGGACTTGTTCAGAATCGTCACGTGTTAATATTTTGGCATCAGGGTACTTTATTTCGTCGAAATTTAAAAAGCCCGAGTATTTAATTTCAATTTTTTGTTGCGCTTGTAGGGGAGATGATAGCAGGGCAACTAATCCTATGACAAAATAGAGAAGCGGTGTTGTTTTCAAATTAAACCATGTTTAAGACAAAAATAGCGATTAATACCTATTTTGGTGTTGTTGTTTCGTTAAATTCAATAGTAAAGTAGGTTGTAATCGCATTAAAATATAAAATGAGTGCTAACGTCTAAAACCAGATCATACGAGTGGCACTATAGGAATTCCATATTTGTTTTTTAGAGAAGGAAAATAGGAACGCCTTAATAGTTTACATATTCTACAATTTTTAAACCATAACCTATCATGCCTACACGTTTTGTTTTTGCACTATTGGTAATGAGACGTAATTGGTGTATGTCTAAATCGTGAAGGATTTGAGCACCAATACCAAAATCTCTGGCATCCATATTAATTTTAGGTGCTTTAAAGATTTCATTACTCTTTTGATTTTCTTTTAAAAAAGTTAGCCTGTTAAGAATATTATTAGCTTGTATGTCTTGATTGATAAATATAATAGCCCCTTTACCAGATTCATTTACTTTTTCGAACATTGCATTGAGTTGCTCATCAACATTATTAGTTAAGGTGCCAAGGATGTCATTATTTATGAGTGTAGAATTAATACGTGTTAATACAGGTTCGTCATTCTTCCATTTGCCTTTGGTAAGTGCGATATGAATTTGATTGTTTGTAGTTTGTTTGTAAGCGCGCAATCTAAAATCTCCAAATCGGGTTTGAATTTCAAAATCTTGCTTTTTTTCAATTAAAGAATCGTGTTGCATTCTATAGGCCACCAAATCTTCTATAGACACAATTTTAAGATCGAATTTGCGAGCTACCTCAAGAAGTTCTGGTAGGCGTGCCATGGTACCATCTTCATTCATAATCTCAACAATAACACCAGCTGGTGCTAAACCCGCTAATCGCGCAAAATCTATAGCAGCTTCTGTATGCCCCGTACGTCTTAAAACGCCTCCTTCTTTAGCTACAAGTGGAAAAATATGCCCAGGACGAGCCAAATCATGAGCTTTAGTGGTCTTGTCAATAAGCGCATTGATCGTCTTGGCACGGTCACTAGCAGAAATACCTGTGGTGACACCTTTTCCTCTTAAATCTACAGAAA
>CAZLTR010000005.1:12703-16319 GCA_964562415.1 uncultured Hyunsoonleella sp.
GTGTTATTACGCACCATCATATTAAGTTCTAAATCTTTACATCTGTTTTCTGTTAATGGCGCACAAATAAGACCACGACCATGAGTGGCCATAAAATTTACCATCTCAGGGGTTACCTTTTCAGCAGCAGCCAAAAAATCGCCTTCATTCTCTCGATTTTGATCATCGACAACAATAATTACTTTACCGCTACGAATGTCTTCAATCGCATCGTGTATACTGTCTAATTGTAGTTTAGAATTTTGTCTTTGGGTCATGGTTTTAGTAGATGTCATTTGCTAAATTATGGCTCATTTAAACTATTTAAACAGTCTAATTTTAAGTCTTTTTTTAATTTAGCTTTAAGTATAAAATACGTTATGAAATAAAGAGGAAAAGCCAAGCATAACAAAATGATTTTAGGCTTTTTTAGAATTCCTGCAAGCGTATTATTATAGAATTCGTTAATATTTAGTAGTGATTTTATATAGTAAAGTATGTATAAAACAAAGGCTATAACGCTTAATTGTAGCGTAGGCATGATAAAAGTTTCTACTTTATTATTTTTTAAAATAAAAAATAAAACGAATAAACTAACAGCTACAGCGTAAAGGACTATGGCAAAAAGGCTATGCGCCTTAAAATTTTTCGTAATACCCTGAGTCTTTTCGAAGTTTTCGTTAATGTTAATTTGTTGTTGCGTTCTAAGCTGTTGCGTAGAAATACTTCTTTTGTTTAAAAGTTTAAGAGCTTCAAATTTTGCGGTGTCTCCATAATCTTGAGTCGCGTTGCCATTAATGATGGTAATAAGCTTGTCATTTGTAAACGAGTTAAGATATTTAAAACTCTCTTTTTCCTTCTCTTTAATTCTTAAAAAGCGTTTTAAAGGAATAATAATACCATCAAAATCGAAAATACCTCGATCGGCTGTGGCACGTTTGGTTAAAAATATACTTAAAGGAAACATGATTAGAGTAGAAAACCAACTGGCAAAAATAGGGTTAAGACTACCATTTTTAGCACTATTTAATGCAAATATACCTATAAAGTGATAGGTTAAAAACAATAATATAGCTACAACCATAGGCAAACCTAAGCCTCCTTTTCTTATAAGTGCTCCCAATGGGGCCCCTACAAAAAAGAGAATCACACAAGCAAAAGGCAATGCTAGTTTTTCATGAAACTTTATAACATGTCTGTTATATAACTTTCTGCGGTTCTCTAAGCGTTCATTTTTATTTTTTATGAGTTGTTCTACACCACTTATAGCATTAAAAGTGTTATTTACAATGTTTTGCTGTTTTTTTAGTTCGAACAAATCTAAAATAGCACCAGTGTATGGCTTTGACACGGTTTTTAAACTGTCTGTAGTCGCAGTTGTATCTACTGCGTTGTGTTTAACTAAAGAATCGGTCTTTATTTTTTTGTGCTTATGGGAAGCTGCTGCTTTAAGCTTTTTAATTTTACGCTCGTTCTGTATTTTATTAATACCACTACGTTTGTGTAATTGATCAGCAAATTGATAGGTTAAAGTATCATACTGCACTGTTAACGAATCTATCGTATAGTCGAGCTCACTTAAATTAAGCATATTCGATTTGTTAGAATACGATTTATCATCCATATCTACTTCGTTAAGTGCCGATAAATCTATATTCATAGTGTATTTTTTAAATACACTTTTAGCAAAAGGCTCCTTGTTTTTAGAGTCGTTTTGTGAGTTAGGTTTATAGATGTCTTCATAAAAATTACCATCGAAAAGGATGAGCTTTAAAATGTCGGATGTTTCACTTGACACCAATTCGCCACTATTAGCTGTGATAACAGTAACGTTTTGATTGTTGTTTTTGCCTCCTTTTTTATGAATGATGACTTTGTCTAAAAATTGACCTCGATCTCCACTTTTATCATTAACTTTAATATTATATGGAGTGGATTCTATTTCATTAAATTGCCCCTTAGCAATGGCCATAGAGGGTTTAACCTTAGCGAGGTTTTTTCTAAGGTTAAAGAAATTAAATTCGCCCCAAGGAATGATATTGTTAGAAAACCAAAAAGTAACAAATGCAAGACCAACGATAAATATGCTTAAGCCAGCCATAGCACGCTGCAAAGAAATTCCTGTAGATTTCATGGCAGCAAACTCATAGTTTTCTGCAAAATTGCCAAAAACCATAATAGAGGTAAGTAAAATGGTTAACGGCAATACAAGGGGCATGAGTTTAGGCAAACCATAAATGACAAATTTCACAATGGTACTTAAGTCTAAATCTTTACCAGCCAATTCTTTAATATATAGCCAAATCATTTGCAAAACGAAAATGAAAAGCAATATGAAAAAAACGCTAAAAAAGGTTTTTAAGTAAGTGGTAAGTATGTAACGGTCTAGTATTTTCAAGTTAAGGTAGCCCTAATCCAGTTTGTTGATGTAATAGTCTTTATATTTATCCGCATCAAAGGTAAATAAGGTTTTTGATAAAGGCGCATTTGTTTTAAAAGAATTAACGGTTAAAGTGGTTTTTGTTCCGTTTTTTCCCATTTGAATTAAATTATAAATGTGCTTTGTAGATGCGTCTATTCCTAAAAGTATCTTCCCTATTTCGGAATTAGAATCTATAGGTGTTAATTTAACATATTGGATTTTTCTTCCTTTAATATTTTGAACAATATCTAAATCGTACATGTAACCGTCTTCATAAAAAGATAACATTTTACTTGGTGTTATGGCATCTGCTTCTGTTTCTTGGTGTGATGTAACAGTAACTTCTTCATCCTCTGGGCTAATGGTATAAAGTGTGTTTCCATCAAAAAGGCGGGTTAAACCTAAAATATTTAATTTATATTTTTCGCCTTGTAATACCACATCTCCACGTGTTTCTTGTTTAATATTTTCGCTAGAATTTTCTAAAACATATTTAAAATCAATCGCTATATTGGAATAACTTTTAACTTTTTGAGAGACTTCTTCTAGGAGTGTTTTTCCCTTGTTTTGGGCAGTAGAGTGTAAAGTTGTAAATGCTAAAAGTACTAGTGTAATTATGTATTTCATAGGTGTAGGTGTATTAGTGTTGTTATGAGTGCAGTATACAGGTTGATGTGCTATGCTGTTATTATAAACTGTATGTATGCCATCTGTATGGTGGTGTTTTAAATTAAGTATTTTCATTTTCTAATAATTCATCCAAACTTATTAAATCGGGAACAAGAACTTGCCTTGCTTTACTGCCTTCAAAAGGGCCAACGATTCCAGCAGCTTCTAATTGGTCTATTAATCTGCCTGCTCTATTATAGCCTAATTTTAATTTGCGTTGCAATAAAGAAGCAGAACCTTGTTGGGCAGTAACTATTACAATGGCTGCATCTTTAAAGAGTTTGTCCCGATCTGCTATGTCTACATCAATACTTGTGCCACTTTCTTCTCCTACGTATTCTGGAAGCATATAAGCGTCTGGGTATGCTTTTTGGGATCCGATATAATCGGTGATTTTTTCAACCTCTGGCGTGTCAACAAAAGCACATTGAATACGAATAATATCATTACCTTGAGTGTAGAGCATATCTCCACGACCAATAAGTTGGTCGGCACCAGAACCATCTAAAATGGTTCTAGAATCTATTTTAGAGGTGACTCTAAAGG
>CAZLTR010000005.1:16329-38813 GCA_964562415.1 uncultured Hyunsoonleella sp.
CGTGCGGGGAAATTGGCCTTTATAATACCTGTAATTACATTAACAGAGGGTCTTTGTGTGGCAATAATTAAATGAATTCCAATAGCACGAGCGAGTTGGGCTAGACGTGCAATAGGTGTTTCTACCTCCTTACCTGCAGTCATGATTAAATCGGCAAATTCATCTACAACAAGCACAATATAGGGTAAAAATTGATGCCCGTCATTAGGGTTGAGTTTTCGAGACTTAAATTTAGCATTGTATTCTGCAATATTTCTGCATAAGGCATTTTTAAGGAGTTCGTAACGGTTGTCCATTTCAATACAAAGTGAATTAAGGGTATTAATTACCTTAGTATTATCTGTAATGATGGCATCTTCACTGTCTGGTAATTTGGCCAGATAGTGCCGTTCTATTTTATTAAAAAGTGTAAGCTCTACTTTTTTAGGATCTACTAATATAAATTTAACCTCGGCAGGATGTTTTTTATAAAGTAAGGAGGTTAGCACAGCATTAAGACCAACAGATTTTCCTTGTCCAGTGGCACCAGCCATTAAAAGGTGCGGCATTTTGGCCAAATCGACCACCATAGTTTCGTTACTAATAGTTTTGCCTAAGGCTATCGGCAATTGCATTTTAGAGGTTTGAAACTTTTTAGATGCAATTACAGAGCGCATAGAGACTATGGTAGATGTTTTATTAGGGACTTCTATACCAATGGTGCCTTTACCAGGGATAGGTGCAATAATTCGTATCCCTAAAGCCGATAAGGATAGGGCAATGTCATCTTCTAAATTTTTAATTTTTGAAATACGAACGCCAGCTTCGGGAACGATTTCATAAAGCGTTACCGTGGGGCCTATGGTCGCTTTAATGCTAGCAATGCCAATTTTGTAGTTGTTTAACGTTTCTACAATTCGGTTTTTATTTTCTTCTAGCTCTTCTTGATTTATGGTGATACCTTCAGTATCGTATTTTTTTAAGAGGTCGAGTTGTGGAAATTGGTAATTGCCTAATTCTAAAGTAGGATCAAATAACCCAAAATCCTCTACCAGTTTATCGGAAAGATTTTTGGTTTCAGAAGATTCTTCGGTAACGGTTTCTACTTTTATTTTTAACTCAGGATCTTCTATTTCCTCTTCAGGTTCAGAAACCTTAACTTCCATTGGCGCATTGGGAGCTGGATCTGTATTTTTTTTGTCTGATGCTTCTTTTGGTGGTGTCGCAGTAGCAGAAGCTGTTGGAGTAGAAGGGGAGCTGTTTTTCTCTGTAAGATCTAGCCCAGCTTTAAAAGCCTCTGCTTCATCAGAGAGATTATTATCAACAGGAACAACAGGAGCTTTTTTAAAATCCGACAGTTCATTTTTTAAATCTTTTTGGGCAGATTTGAAGAGGTTAGTAATACTTTCAAAAGTAACCCTAAAGCGTATGGCTAAATAGGTAATGAAACCAAAAATAAGTAAAAGTACTGTACCTATTTTACCAATGTAATCTTGCAAATAACTGTTTATTTCAAAACCAACAACTCCAGATAGAATGGTGTTTTTAGAGGTGAAAAAGCCAAACAAAATGGCACTCCATAGCATAATTAAAGTACCCCAAAACCAATGCCTTCTTAATTTTGAAATATTGATATTCATAAGAACATAAATACCAGATAAGAATACCAACCCCGAAAGCATAAAAGCGGCCACTCCAAAACCACGTTGAATTAAAGTGTGACTCAACCAAGCCCCGACTTTATTTAACCAATTCTGGGTCACGACTTCTCTGTTGGCAAACTCAGAAAGTGTACTTTGATCTGCTTTGCCTGTAAAGAAGAAAGAGATAAAAGAAATGCAAAGAATAATACCAAATATGGCCAAAAAACTACCAACCACTAACTTTTGTTGACTGGACAACTTAAAGTTTGGTTTCTTTAATTTTGGACGTGTAGGTTTCTTAGTTTTAGTTTTGGTTTTTCTCGCCATTAGAGCGTTTCGTTTCAGCAAAAATACAAATTACAAACGTTTATCCTATGGCGATTCGTATTTTTAAAAAACTTTAGGAATGTAAATAATACAACCCAATATAACAGCGAAGACAGCGGCTATGAATACTGCACCAGCAGCAACATCTTTAATATAACCTATTTTTTTATGGAAATCGGGGTGCACAAAATTGGCAATTTCTTCTACAGCTGTATTTAAGCCTTCCAGACCCATAACAAGAGCAATGGCTAAGGTTTGAAACATCCATTCGGTTGTAGAAATTTCATAATAAAATCCAGCAATGGTCACGGTTAAACCAATGACCAGCTGAATTTTTATACTTGCTTCCTTAGTGATTAATAACACAGCACCTTTAAAAGCGTAGCCTACGCTTTTGATGCGGTTTATTATAAAACCTTCTTTTTTAGGCATCTTGTAAAGCTTCTAAAGCAGCTTTATAATTGGGAGCGTCTCCTGTTTCTGCAACCTGCTCTGTATATATAACTTTGCCAGTAGCATCGGTTACGATAATAGATCTCGATAATAAACCTTCAAAACCACCTGTGGTCATGATTAGTCCATTCGTTTTTCCAAAAGCCCCTGTTTTAAAATCTGAAAGCATTACCACATTATCTAAACCTTCTGCTGCACAAAACTGGTCTTGCGCAAAAGGTAAATCCCTAGAAACACATAATACTTTAGTGCCTTCAAGTTCACTTGCTTCTGTATTGAATTGTCTTACCGATGCGGCACAAACCCCAGTGTTTACACTTGGAAAAATATTAAAAACTAATTTGTCTCCAGAAAAATCATTAAGTGTTTTTGTAGATAAATCTATCGCTACCAGTTCGAAATCTGAAAGTTGTGTTCCAACAGCAGGTAAATCTCCTGAAGTTTGTACGGGTGTACCACCCAAAGTTATGTTAGCCATTTTATTTGTTTTTTTATTGAAGGCTCTAAAATAAGCATATTATAAGTGCAAAAATAAGCTAGATGTGAATCTTTATGAAATAATTAAGATATCTGTTTTAGAGGTATGCGGTAGCGTTTCAAGTGATGAAACTATTGTTTGATTGTTAAAATTTATGGTTTTTTATTTTACTATAGTTTTTATTGATTTTGTGATAGTATATAAAAATATAATACCGATTTTTTTACGACTTTAAATTAATAATTTTAACTTGTTGAAAAAACACATATAAAGAATAAACAGTAAAATAAAAACGCATTAATATGGATTCTAAAAATCATCACGGAGACGCATTTGATATCAATGACTCAGATATCAGTAATTGCCCATTTTTTAGTGGTACTCAAAAACAGAGTGCAGGAGGTGGCACCAAAAATAGAGATTGGTGGCCCAACGAGTTAAAGTTAAATATACTCCGTCAACACGGAAAAACGTCTAATCCATACGATGCAGATTTCGATTACGCTAAAGCATTTAATAGCATAGATTATGCTACTTTAAAACAAGAGGTAATAGCATTAATGACCGATTCTCAAGATTGGTGGCCTGCAGACTATGGCCATTATGGGCCATTTATGATTCGTATGGCATGGCACAGTGCAGGAACTTACCGTGTAGGAGACGGTAGGGGAGGTGCTGGTTCTGGAACACAGCGTTTTGCACCATTAAACAGTTGGCCAGATAATGGCAATTTAGATAAGGCACGTTTGTTATTATGGCCTATTAAGAAAAAGTACGGAAAGAGTTTGTCTTGGGCAGATTTGATGATTCTAGCAGGGAATTGCGCTTTAGAGTCCATGGGCTTTAAAACGTTTGGTTTTGCTGGGGGGCGTGAAGACGTGTGGCAACCAGAAGAAGATATTTATTGGGGTTCTGAAACAGGTTGGTTAGATAACGATGAGCGTTATGATACTAGTGATGGCGATTTAGAAGGGCATCTAGGCGCGGTACATATGGGGTTAATTTATGTAAATCCAGAGGGACCAAATGGTGAGCCTAACCCCATGAAATCGGCACATGATATTCGCATTACATTTGGACGTATGGCGATGAATGATGAAGAAACAGTAGCCTTAGTTGCTGGGGGGCATACTTTTGGTAAGGCTCATGGTGCAGCCAATCCAGATGAATATGTAGGCGCAGAACCTCATGGTGCTTCCATAGAGGAGATGAGTACGGGATGGAAAAACACTTACCAATCTGGAGTTTTAGACGATACCATTACTAGTGGTTTAGAAGGGGCATGGACACCTAACCCTACGCAGTGGGATCATGACTATTTCGATGTATTATTAAATTATGATTGGGAGCTTACTAAAAGTCCTGCAGGGGCTCACCAGTGGACGCCTGTAAATGCCGATGCTAAAAAAGCACCCAAGGCAGGAGATGCGAATGGTTCTCAAGCCCTAATGATGTCTACTGCCGATATCGCTTTAAAAATAGATCCTAAATATTTAGAAATAGCACAGCGCTTTCATAAAGATCACAGCGCTTTTGAAGATGCTTTTGCGAGAGCTTGGTACAAGCTAACGCATCGTGATATGGGGCCAATAGACCGTTACTTAGGGCCAGAAGTTCCTCAAGAAACTTTAATATGGCAAGACCCTATCCCTAAAGTAAATTATGTATTAGATGCAGCTGGTATTGATACATTGAAAAAAATGGTATTGGCTTCTGGTTTAAGTATTTCTCAATTGGTGACTACGGCTTGGGCTTCAGCATCGACCTATCGTGATTCTGATAAACGTGGTGGTGCCAATGGTGCCCGGTTACGCTTAGAACCTCAAGTAAGTTGGACGGTGAATAACCCCGAAGCTTTAAAACCAGTTTTAAAGATCTTAGAAAGTATCCAGGCAGAGTTTAAAGGCGAAGTGTCTCTAGCAGATTTAATTGTATTAGCAGGAAATGCTGCTGTTGAAGAAGCAGCAAGCCATGCGGGCTATGACGTAGAAGTCCCTTTTTCTCAAGGTAGAGGTGATGCAACCCAAGAACAAACCGATATTGAATCTTTTGGACATTTAGAACCTTTAGCAGACGGTTTTAGAAATTACAGTAAGCCAGGCTTAAATGTGGCTGCAGAAGATTTATTGATTGATAAAGCCAATTTAATGGGGCTGTCTATTCCAGAAACGACCGCATTAGTTGGTGGCTTACGTGTGCTTGGTGCAAATTATGATGGTTCTAGTCATGGTGTTTTTACAGATAATGTGGGACATTTAACGAATGATTTTTTTAGCAACCTATTAGATTTTTCATACACTTGGCAAGCGACTTCTGAAGACGATACTATTTTTGAAGGACGTGATAGAAAAACAGGTTTGGTTAAATATACAGGAACTAGGGCAGACCTCATTTTTGGATCGAATACAGAATTAAGAGCCATTGCTGAAGTATATGGTGCCAATGATGGTGAGTCTAAATTGGTGGCCGATTTTGTGGTGGCATGGGCTAAAGTAATGGATTTAGACCGTTTTGATTTGAAATAGGACCGTTTATAAGGTGTTGAGACGTACATAGCGTACGTTTTAACCTCAAAGAAAGTGTCGAGAACTTTATAATTTAAAGTTCTCGGCTTTTTTTAATGAATAATGTAAAACGCGAGTAGGTGTTACAGCCATGCGTTTATAAAAAAACTATAAAATATGAGTGATACAATCACGCTTTTTGGAGCGATACAATCTGGAATGGTTGAAAAAGTAGAAGATTTAATAAAAGCGAATCCTGCATTAGTAAATGCAAAAGATACTAGAGGTTTTACACCTTTAATTTTTGCAGCTTATTTTGATAAAAAGCAATGTGTAGAAACTCTTTTAGAGCACAAAGCGGAACTAGATGCAACAGATGCTTCTGGTAATACAGCTTTAATTGGTGTAGCTTTTAAAGGTAATATAGAGTTAGTAACACTGTTGTTAGCGCAAGGTGCAGCGGTAGATATAACCAACAATTTAGGGTATACCGCATTGATTTTTGCAGCCATGTACGGGCAAACAGAAGTGGTAAAATTACTTTTAAAGCACAATGCCAATCCTTTAATTACAGATAATGAAGGTAAAACAGCTTTGGTACATGCTAAAGCAAAGGATTTTGGGGCTCTTGTTACGCTATTACAACCTTATAGTGTTGCTTAGATTGTAGAGCTTAAATATATTTATAAAAGAGACTTTATTTTATAAGTCTTATGTTGTTATGTGAGGCATAAAAACCAAACCAAAATGCGTTATAACTATGCAAACGCGGTAGTGTGTTGCCTGTATTTTGGTTTATTAAAGCATCCTCATTTACAGTCCAAATTCCTTTTTTTGAACTTAAGGTTTGTTTTTCAGCGTTGTAAGTGTTAAATGTGATCCCTTTGTTATAGTAAGTTCGATGTGCTCCTGTAGGACTGGTAAGGACTACAAATGAGGCACTATCTAGTGTGTCGTAGTAAATAGGGTTGTCCTTTAAAAATTTAGAGGCTATAGCAATAACTTTCTGGGTCGTTTTAGGCTGTTTAATCACTAAAACTTCGTCTTTGTTTTTCAAAGCTTTATTAGGTTTAGAAGTGTTAAACATTAAATCGTCTGTAGAAAAATAATCCTGATACGCTACACCTTCGTCATAATTGCGCTGGTGCCCAGTTTTTAGAGATAGCACTTTGGTGTCTGGATGTAGGGCTTTCCAAGCGCCCCAAGTTGTAGTAACGACACTTAAGTATTCCAATTGAATACCTTTATTAACTAAGGGTCCTATTACGGGTTTGCCTAAAGATGTACTCCACAAACTTTGTGTCTTTGCATCGTACATAAGCTTATTAGAACGGTACAGAAATCCGCTAGTACCTAAGTTGTAGTTGGTACCTTTGTATGAGGTTTTGTATAAAATCACAGTACCACAAAGTGTACAATATACGCCAGCAACAGGGGTGTTGCCTACAGTATCTGTAAATAGCTCGTGCCAAGCTAATATGCGTTTGGGATAAGCTCTAAAGTCCCCATTTACTTCAATACCAAAAACAGTATGTGCATCCTCTAAATAGTTGGCTGCATTAGCAGAAATCATTTTAGGGTTTCTTAAAGGAGGAATGCCATCTTGTAAGACACCGCCCCAACGCACTTCATCTAATCGAATTAAACTGGACTTGGATCTATTTTTAAAGTAGTTGTAAAATTTAGGGTCTCTGTGTTTGTGCAATTCGGCTTTAAAGTCGAAATATGCATTGGTGTAGGCTTTAGGCTTATTCCAAATATAAGTATACCATTCGTTAAAGTCGTAATCAAAATGCTGCCCTGTTTTTTGCTCTAAAAGGTGTAATAAAAGAGTACTGTTTTTATAATTTCTTAAATTATATAAGGTTTCTAATAGTAAGATTTCGTCACTTTCTTTCCAGTTGCTTTTTATATGTTTTAAAGCTTTTTGGTGGATGAGAGGGTTTCTAGAGGTAATGAAATCTACGAAATACGCGTAATGCGGTTTGGTGTTTAGACTAGGTGTATTCGATTGCGCCGTACTTAAGACGCTAAAGCAACAATAGTAGAACAAAAATAAGAGGTAACGCGTTCTTCGAGACATAGTTTTCTTTAGGTGGTCGCGAGAGAATACTATGCATTACGCCAGAGGTTTTATTTTAGTAAAATATTAAGAGTATAGACGTGGTATTTTCTAAACATAAAAAAACCACCTCATTACAAGGTGGTTCACTACTAATTAATTCTTCTTTTTCAATTTAAGAATCTATAGAACCCATAACACGTTGCATAAACGTATTTAAGGCTTCTTTTTTTGGCATACCGTTTGCAGTCATTTTGTGGACTTCAAGGGCGCCATATAGGTTTGAAATTAGTTCACCCATTACATCCAATTCCTCGTCTTTTAAAGAGGGAACTTCGGTTAAGGCTTCTAATGTTTCAATAGTTTCAACAACGAAATCTTCGTCGTTGGCTTCTATAAAATTTGTTAAGTGTTTAATTACTGGTAACTTCATTAACGAGATCTTTTAAAACATCAAACTTGTTTGTTTGTACTTGGTTAATAAATTCGCCATTTTTAAAAGTAGCAAAGGTTGGTAAATTATCCACTGTAGCTAATTTTCTAGATTCAGGAAATTTTTCGGCATCAGCTATAATAAAGGTGATGTCTTCAAGTTCTGAAGCTAGTTTTTTTACCTTAGGTTTCATAATGCGACAGTTGCCACACCAAGTTGCCGAATATTGAACAACTACAGTTTTATGTTCTGCGATAACATTTTGTAAATTATCTTGGTCTAATTCTTTTACCATAACTACTACTTTTTAATGTTTAAAATAAAGTGTTTTAAAAATGAGGCCTCAGTAAATAATGAAAATGCCTCTTAGTTAACGTTTGCTGTTAAATATTCGGCAACGCCATCTCTATTAGCGTTCATTGCTGCTTTACCTTCTTCCCAGTTAGCAGGACAAACTTCACCTTTTTCTTGTACGTGTGTTAAGGCATCTACCAAACGAATATACTCCTGTACATTTCTACCTAAGGGCATGTTGTTAATACTTTCGTGCTGTACAATACCATCTTCATCGATAATGTAAGTCGCTCTGTAGGTTACGTTATCACCTTCTACAGTAACAATACCACTATCTTCATTGTAAGTTTCGTTAGTGATATCTAAGATCCCTAAAGTAGAGGCTAAGTTTCTGTTAGAATCGGCTAAGATTGGGTAAGTAACCCCCTCTATACCACCGTTGTCTTTTTCTGTACTTAACCAAGCAAAGTGTACTTCAGGTGAGTCGCAAGACGCACCAATTACAACAGTGTTTCGTTTTTCAAATTCACCTAAAGCTGCTTGAAAAGCGTGTAATTCTGTTGGACACACAAACGTAAAGTCTTTTGGGTACCAAAATAAAACTACTTTTTTCTTATTGTTAATAGCTTCTTCAAGTACATTTAATTTGAATGTATCGCCTAAATCGTTCATTGCGTCTACATTTAAATCTGGAAATTTTTTACCTACAAATGCCATGTTTATTTGTTTTTAAGTTTTGTGTTAGAATTGTAATTTGATGCAAAACTAATATATGAAGTAGCATATTAAATATAGATCGCAATTATTAATTCTTATGAAGTGATAGTAATTGCATATCACTTAAAAATAGCATGTGGTTTTTTAAAAATTCCTTAAAGGAATAAGGTGTTAATTATGAGATTAATATAAGTGGTGAGACCGAAGACAATTAAGAGGTGTTTAAACATAAAAGGGCATAGTATGTGTCGTTTTTTATTAGAAAAGTTATGTTTTAAGTGTTTTTAGTTTTAAACGTAGTGCCGCGAAGATTAAAGTGGTAAACGGACTTAGCCAATTAAAAATGGCATAGATAAAATAATCGCTTACGTTAACCCCTAGTACACCAGATTGATAGGCGCCGCAAGTGTTCCAGGGAATAAGTACAGAGGTTACTGTACCAGCATCTTCTAAAGTACGACTAAGGTTTTCTGGTGCAAGGCCTTTGTCTCTATATGCGTTTTTGAACATTTTTCCTGGAATAACTAGGGCTAGATATTGATCGGAGGCTATAATGTTAAGTCCCAAGCAACTTACTACAGTACTTGCAAAAAGCCCAAAAATGGATGAAGCTATGTCAAGTAAGGTTTTGGTAAGTCGCGATAGGGCGCCAACCCCTTCCATAGCGCCACCAAATACCATGGCGGCTATAATAAGGTAAACCGTCCATAGCATCCCTTTCATTCCTCCTGCCGAAAAGAGGGCGTCGAGTGTCGTATTGGAAGTTTGAATTTGAGTGTCTGTTATTACAGCATTTACTACTGTTGCAAGTGGTGAAGTCTCTAAAGTGCTTAGCATTTCATTTTGAAAAATGAGTGCAAAAATACCTGCCAAAATCACACCAACACTTAAGGCTATAATAGGTTTGGTTTTCATTATAATTAGAACGACTACAGTTAAAGGCACTAAAAATAATAAAGGGGTAATGTAAAATGTGTGTTGTATGGTGTGGGATAAGGTGCTAATATCGGCATTACCCGTAGGTGTAATAGTAAAACTTATAATGCCAAATACAATAAGGGTTACAATAATAGTAGGCATTGTGGTGAGGCTCATGTAACGAATATGCGAGAATAAATCTGTTCCTGCCATAGCTGGTGCGAGATTGGTTGTGTCGCTTAAAGGCGACATTTTATCGCCAAAGTAAGCTCCAGAAATTACGGCTCCAGCAATCATACCAGGAGGAATGCCTAAGGCTGTACCTATGCCTATTAAAGCAATACCTACGGTGGCAGAGGTTGTCCAAGAACTGCCTGTTGCGACAGAGATTATAGCTGAAATCACTACAGAAGCAGGAAGAAATATAGAGGGGTTTAGCACTTGTAAACCATAATAGACCATAGCAGGAATTACGCCGCTAATTAACCATGTACCAGATAAAGCCCCAACCAAAAACAAAATGATTATGGGAATGAATACACTTTTTAAATTCTCTGCTATAGCTCTTAAGAGTTTGCTAAAGGAAATGCGTTTTATAAATCCTATAATAGCAGCTATAATTGCTCCAATACACAGTATAATTTGATTGGAAAATTCCCCTAACATTTCGCCTCCCGCAATGCTAATATTATAAGCTAATAAAACCATAAGGAGACTTACTGGAATTAAAGCTTGTAAAAGTGTGATGTCCTTTTGGTTTATCGCATTGTGATTAGAGTTGGATGAAGAAGGCGGTGTTTTCATGACTTGTGTTTTTCATGAGTAATGTTACAATAATCTGTAAAGTATACCAAAAGCATCGTTTTAATTTTAACGCTAATTTTAGCAAAACAATAAATTTTTAAAAAAGATGTGACTTTTAAAACCCTATGGGGTCTAATAAGTGAGGCCTTAAAAAAATTATAATATAAAATGTAATGTAACTGTTATTTTTCGACAGAGTAAGAGCGTATTCCATGACCCGTTATAAAAAAAATACCATGAAAAATTTATACACCTTCAAAGTTCCTTACAATAAGTTAATTCAATCGGTATTTCAAACTCTAAACCCTTCAATATTTGGGCGTACGCCTTTTGTGGCCTCAAATACAATTTCTGTCTCTCAAGATGTTTCAAAGACCACTGCGCAACCAAGTATAGCTACTCATTTGCCTAATTTCGAAGCCGCATCCATAAAATTAGAATTGGATAAGTATAACACGGAGTTAAACAGAAGTTTAAAAACGTTAGAGTATGTGCAACTTATGGAAAACAGAACAGACAGCTATACCGCTAAAAACCATTTCAAAGAACTTTTTAATTTAAAAGAAACTGTTGAAAAAGAAATTATTAAAGCTGCCGAAAAAATTAACCACTACAAATTTTTATTAGAAGCTGCTAGAGCTTAAAATCTAGTGTATATTGCATGTGCAGGCAGTATAGAACTCTTTTTCTTTTTTCTCATTATAAAATTACCACTAGCATAGAAATATGCTACATATAACTCGTTTTATATTCTACTTTTATTTTAGTATAGATTTGAATTTCGCCTTAAGAGATAAGTCGACTATTTTACTGGGTTTTAAATTGTAGGATAGCAGGATACATTCCTGCTGTTAAAAAGATACGGGTTTAAGTATTGATTTTGCATAAATTTAGACTTGAATTAGATTTTCTAATGCATATTTCAGGTTTAATCGTATTTTTAGCAGTCTTATATGGATTCATTAACACAGATTGTTTTAGGAGCCGCATGTGGCGAGGCAGTATTAGGTAAAAAAATAGGCAATAAGGCACTTTTATTTGGTGCCATAGGAGGCACAATTCCCGATTTAGATGTGATTGTGGGCGGCTGGTGGTACAGTAATGAGATAGACGCCATGCTATTTCATAGAGGTATTATGCATTCCATATTATTTTCGATTATTGCCGCTCTGGGTTTAGGACTGTTGTCCTTTAAATGTTACAACACTAAAAAACGCGTCGGTCTCACTACAAGAAACGAATGGCTATGGCTTTGGTTTTTAGCCTTATTTACCCACCCTATATTAGATTGTTTTACGCCATATGGCACACAATTATTTGCACCATTCTCGAATTATCATGTTGCTTTTAATAACATTGCTGTTGCAGATCCTTTGTATACGATACCGTTTTTAGTATGTATGCTAATAGTGATGTGTTACAAACGCAGTCATTTAAAACGACGGCTGTGGTTAAAATTAGGTGTGGGGTTAAGTTCTTTTTACATATTATGCACCTTATGTAATAAATACTATGTTAATAGGGTATTTAAAGAGACGTTAGAGGCTCAAAATATTCCTTATACACGTTATACATTTCAACCTACACTACTAAACAACCTATTGTGGTATGGCGTAGCAGAAACAGAAACTGCCTATTATGCAGCCGACTATTCTTTATTAGATGCCACACCCAAATTTAAGGAGGTTGCCAAACTCCCAAAGCAGAGGGATTTAACAGGTGAAGATTTTAAAGCCATAACAGATTTGGCTTTATTTAGTAATAATTATTATACCGTTTACAAGACTGGCGAAAACCGATATCGCTACAACGATTTACGGTACCCTTTACTAAATAAAAATAAACCCGATAGCTCGGTGTTTAGCCTAGAATTGTATGAGACTAATGGTGTTTTAGATATGATGCCTTTTGAGCCTAAAATAGAGGATCTCAATACCGTTTGGCAAGAGTTGTGGCAACGTATAAAAGGTATAGAATAGTGTTAAATTTTAATACAATGAAAACATCCCCTAAATATAAAGCTATAGAATTTTATCTGCTTTTTGTAGTAATACCTCTAAGTTATGCGCTGTCTTACCCTATAGTACTTAAAATAGGAATAGGCGTACTAGGCTTTATTTATGTGATCTTTATGTTGGTAAAAGAGGAACAGGTGTCTTTTAAACTTAAAAAAGAGCTCCCTTGGCGTGTATTTTGGAGAGATACAGTATTGAAATTATCTGCAATAGCAGTGCTAACTAGCCTTTTTGTATATAGTATCAATAGAACGGCTTTATTTCAAGTGGTTATAGAACAGCCCTTAAAGTGGATAGCTTTACTTTTTATATATAGTTTTTTTTCGGTGTATCCTCAAGAAGTGCTGTACCGTACATTTTTTTTTAAGCGTTATGCAACATTATTTACATCACCTTATCTATTAGTATTTGTAAATGCAATTGTTTTTGCTTTAGGGCATTTCTTTTTTGGAAGTACCTTGGTGTTGATTATAACCTTTGTAGGAGGACTATTATTTGGAAGTACTTATCTCTCTACAAAATCTACTTTTTTAGTCGCTGTAGAGCATGCTATTTATGGAAGTTGGTTGTTCACCGTAGGTATGGGGCAAATGTTAGGCTTTCCTGTTTAAAAAGTAAATGGAAATCCTACAGAGTTAAAACTTTTTGCTATTTTAGGACCAGCTATTATTAATTAAACTTAATTTTATGAAAAATTTAGGGCCTATGGTGATAGGCATTATTATTGGTGCATTAGTGACATATTTCGCTGTACCAAAATTGGTTGACGCTCCTGGGGATGCTCCAGAGGGAAAAATAACAAAACCTAAGGGTACTATTTCTATTGCAAAAGCAACAGAGCTAAGTAACAATTGGGCTAAATACAGAAAGCCCGCTGTAGACTCTTGTGCGCGTGCAGGAGGTCAAAAACAAGACGACCGTAACGTGTCATGGAGCTTAAAAGAATTACAAGAATACATTCGTTATGCCAAGCATGAATCTAAAAAATTGGGTTATGAAATGACTGGGATTCGTGTAAATTTAGGCGTATATGGGGCACATGCGACTCCAGAATGTAGAAATTTAACCACCATGTTTATAGAGCCTATAGGTCATAAAGCAGTGTCTAAAGCCAGTAGTTTGAATTTAAATTTAAACCTGCAATATGGTGGTATTCCTGTACCACCTCATAATAGAGGACATGGAGGAGGAGATGGTTACCCTTGATTCTTAAATGGAAGATTTTTTAATTAAAAATTATTTCTCTTTAATAAATTTTGTAGAAATAGTCTCAATCATAGCAGCTGTGTTTTTATATAAGAAATATAAAAATACAGCTGTTCGACATTTTATATTGTTTCTATTTGCTATTGTATTTGTAGATTTTCTAGGCGGTTACACGTATTATGTGGTAGATGGTAAGTTTTTATCTTTTCTAATAGGTACTAAATTTGAAAAAAACCACTGGCTGTACACTTTATCTTGGGATATTGGCGCCGTTGTTTTCTTTTCATTTTATTATAATTTAATATTAGACTCCAAAATATTTAAAACAAGTATTAATATTTTTTTGTTTTTGTTTGTAGTATTTTCGATTGTTTATATTTATATGAATTGGGACGCGTTTTTTAATCAGCTTTTTATCCCAATATTTGTTTTTGGAGCCTTAATTATTTTAAAGTGTGCTGTTTTTTATTTCATAGAAATATTGCAAAGTGATAAAATTTTGATTTTTTATAAATCGGTTAATTTTTACATCTCTTTTGTGATTTTTGTATGGTGGTTGGTTATAACTCCTATTACTTTTTACGATATTTATCATCATTATATTGTGGGATCAACAGCTGGTAGGGATATGAATTATTTTATATTACGCAATGAAATATTTTTATTCGCCAACATGTTCATGTATTTAACTTATACTTTTGCTTTAATATGGTGCAGACCGGAGAAAAATTAGTCAGTACAGCGTCCGAGCGCTACTTGTTGGTGTATATGATTGTAGTTCTTGTAATCATTACTGGCTTGGTGATTTTATTTTTTGTGGTATTTCAAAAGCGTAAAAACAAATTGCTTTTAGATAAAATAAAACAACAGCAGGCTTTTGAGGCCGAATTGGTACAAGCACAAACCGAGGCCCAAGAGCAAACTTTAAAGAATATAGGATGGGAACTGCACGACAATGTGGGGCAGTTATTATCTTTTGCCAATATGCAATTGAGTATTTTAAAAATGCAGGTAGGAGAGGAATTAAGAGATAAATTTAAGGATGCTTCAGAAGCTTTAGGTAGTGGTCTTAAAGAAGTACGAGCCCTCTCTAAAACCTTAAATAACGATGTTATTTTAAATATTGGTTTTGAAAAATCTATTACCAACGAACTCGATCGCTTAAAGCGTATGAAGTTTAAGTCGGCAACTTTAGAGTGTTCAGGTACAAAAGTGGCGTTTCGAGATAAAAAACATGAGATCATCATATTTAGAATCATACAAGAATTTTTATCTAATTCTGTAAAGTATTCTAGCGCTACTAATTTAACTATCGGTTTACACTACAGTGACACTCATATTTTAATCACAGCCAAAGATGATGGTATAGGTTTTGACGTTGCAGAGGTAGAAAAGGGCTCTGGTTTAATTAATATGAAGAGTCGGGCAGAACTTTTAGGAGCTACACTAAGTCTACAGTCTCAGCTTAATGCAGGGGTTGAATTACAGTTAATATACCCCTTGCAAACAAGCGTGTAACTAGCCAAAGTATTTAAATGCTTTTTGTATAAGGCCTAGCTTTCCTTTATAAGGCGCATAGCGAAAAGGCGGATCTATCCAAGTGCCACGTTTTAAAACAGCGTATTCGTGCGAAAACGTATCGAAACCATATTTGCCATGATAGCGCCCCATACCACTGTACCCAACACCTCCAAAGGGCAAATTAGAATTGCCAAAATGGACTAATACATCATTGACTACTGCTCCACCAAAGGTATAGTGTTGTAGTGTGTCTTTAACAAATGTCTTGTTTTTGGAGAAGATATAAAATGCTAACGGACGCTCTAGATTGGTGATGATATCTTCTAAGTCTTCTGCAGTATCATAACTTAAAATAGGGAGTATAGGTCCAAATATTTCTTCGGTCATTAAAGGGCTGTTCAAATTTGAGGCGTCTATTAGTGTCGGTGCCATATAATTGTCTGCGAGGTCTACAGTACCTCCAAAACAAACGGTTTCATTTGCAATAAGTTCTTGAAGCCGTTTTAGGTGTTTGTTAGAGATAATTCTAGGATAATCTGGAGATTGCTGTGGGGTGTTGGAGTAGGCGTTTGTGATTTCGGTTTTTAGAGCAGCGATGAGTTGTGCTTTCATAGTAGTTTTAACCAAGATATAGTCTGGTGCAATACAGGTTTGTCCACCATTGAGCAGTTTACCCCATACCAAACGCCGTGTAACTAGGTTGAGGTTAATAGTGTCGTCTATAATGCAAGGCGATTTACCACCCAATTCTAAGGTTACAGGAGTGAGGTGTTTGGCTGCCGCTTGTGCTACAATTTTACCAACTTTAGTACTGCCCGTAAAGAAAATATAGTCCCATTTTTGTGCGAGTAATTCTGTGGCTATAGAGACACCACCTTGTACACAAATTGCTAAAGCAGGAGGACAGGTTTTAGTAATAATGGTATGGAGGCATTGGGAGGTATTGGGGGTGAGTTCGCTTGGTTTTAAAACAACAGTATTGCCTGCGGCAATAGCCATAATTAAGGGCTCTAGTGCTAAGAGAAGCGGATAGTTCCATGGAGCAATAACTAATACAGTACCATAAGGTGTTTTATGAATGTAATCTTTGGAGGGGAAGGTGAGTAAATTGCTTTTTACACGTGTGGGTTTACTCCATTTTTTTAAATGCTTAATAGCATGATTTAGTTCAGAAATTACAATGCCAAATTCACTAATGTAAGTTTCAAATTTAGATTTTTTAAAATCCTTGTGTAGTGCTGCGTAAACTGTATCTTCTGCTTTTAAAAGTTCTGTTTTTATAGCTTTTAAAACAGATAATCTATACTGGATAGTTTTGGTGTGTTGCGCTTTAAAAAAAGCGTTTTGAGTGGTTACAATTTCGGGAATAGACATGCTTTTTCTCATAAATATAAGCATTTATATACGGAATTAGCGAACGACTTTATTAAAGTAAATTTAGCAAGTAAGATGAATACAAGTGTAATTTACAAAACTTGGATTATGAAAATATATTTTTAAATGGTGCTAAGGCGTTCTTATAAACATGCCTTCCAAGCGGGGGTGTTGGGTAAAGGTGCTGTAATATTAACAGGTTCTTTTTTTACTGGATGTATAAAAGTGATGTGCCTGGCATGAAGACTAATGCTAGCGTCTTTGTTACTGCGGTTAAATCCATATTTAAGATCCCCTTTAATAGGGCAGCCTATACTGGAAAGTTGGGAGCGTATTTGATGGTGTCGTCCTGTTTCAAGTTGTATTTCTAATAAGGTGTAATGGTCCAATTGTTTTAAAGTGGTGTAATGTAAAATGGCTTTTTTACAGTCTTTTCCAGCTTTGGGATGGGCCGTAGATTTGTTGTTTTTAGGGTTCTTTCGTAACCAATGCGTAAGTGTGGCTTTGGGGGGTGAAGGCGCCTGTTTTACTAAAGCCCAATAGGTTTTTTGTATCGACTTTTCAAGAAAGAGCTTGTTTAAGCGTGGTAATACTTTACTGGTTTTAGCAAATATAACTAAACCTGTTGTGGGTCTGTCTAAACGATGTACTGTCCCCAAATATACATTACCTGGCTTATTGTATTTGTCTTTTATATAGTGCTTTACGATATCGCTTAAAGGCATGTCTCCAGTCTTATCGCCTTGTACAATATCTCCTGCCCTTTTATTTACAACAATAATATGATTGTCTTCGTAGAGTACCTGTAGGTTATGTTTGGTGGAAATAATTTTTTCAGACACGATATAGAGGGTTAAATATAAACCAATTTACTAATACTGTTCGGTAGTATTAGGGAAATCTTTAGTCTTAACATCGTCTACGTACTGGGAAATGGCAGACGTCATGTCTTCAAATAAATTGAGATAACGTCTTAAAAATCTTGGATTAAATTCATGTGTCATACCAATCATGTCATGTAGTACCAATACTTGACCATCTACATCACTACCTGCGCCAATGCCAATAATAGGAATATTAACACTCTCTGCAACTTCTTTTGCTAATTTGGCAGGTATTTTTTCTAAAACAATAGCAAAACAGCCAATTTTTTCTAGCATTTTAGCATCTTCTATCAAGCGTATCGCCTCTTGCTCTTCTTTGGCACGTACAGTATAGGTGCCAAATTTATAAATGGATTGTGGGGTAAGTCCCAGATGCCCCATAACAGGAATTCCTGCATTTATGATACGTTTTATAGAATCTTTAATTTCTTTACCGCCTTCTAGCTTTACAGAATGTGCGCCACTTTCCTTCATAATGCGTATAGCAGAACGCAAGGCTTCTTTAGGGTCGCTTTGGTAACTTCCAAAAGGCAAATCTACAACGACTAGCGCACGGTATACGGCTCTTATAACAGAAGACGCATGGTATATCATTTGGTCTAGCGTAATAGGTAAGGTGGTTTCGTGTCCCGCCATGACATTACTAGCAGAATCGCCAACTAAAATAACATCTACACCTGCACCATCTACAATTTTGGCCATTGTATAGTCGTAAGCGGTAAGCATTGATATTTTCTCACCAGTTGCTTTCATATCAACTAATGACTTTACAGTGACGCGTTTGTACTCTTTCTTTGCTGTAGACATGAATGTGTTGCTTTATATATTTCGTCGTAAAAGTACTAAATAATGAAGATACAGATCAATATTTTATTTGCACTAGCATATTAAGAAGCGAATTAAAGAGGAAAGTTACTTGTTTTGAGATTGGAGAGTTTTATATGTGAAATTGCAAAGTATAATTTTTTGTTATTGTTTTTAACAAATTGATAAGTGTGTTTTGTGAGAATTGAAATTTTAAAGCTGTCTAATCTTACTTGAATGTAAGTGTGTCTGTTTGTGATTTTTTTAATTGTTTTTTTGGAAGTGTTCTATAACTCTATAAAAACTATTAAGGTTCATTTATGTTAGACAGCTAACATAAATGCCGTGTCATTAAAGTACCAAAAGGGAAGATCAAATGTTAAAGTTTTTGTTTTTTAATTAAAAAATAAGTGGTGTTATGGCTTTGTTTTACTGCTGTTTACTTTAATTCTACATGTTTTTTTAAATCTGTAAAAAGATTTTTTTTGTAAGAAATAAAATGAGGGGTCTACTAAATACCTGTAAGTAGTTTAAAGTTGAAAAGCTTTAAAACTTATTAATTACAATCCGAATTTTGGCCAAAATGAGGTAAATAACATACTAAATGAAGCTGTATTTTTTAGAAAACGGTACACAAAAAATTAACGTATTTTCTAATAAAACGGGTTCAAAATAAAAATTAAACCTTAAAAATAATCACTAATGAAAAATTTAAGAACAAGTGTTTTAGCACTTATCGCTTTAGGAGGACTAGCAGTATCTTGTAATCGAGTAGATAACCCTACAGTAGAAGAACCTGTACCAACAGCATCGGCTTCAGAATTGCTTTTAAATAGTATTAAGCAAGACGGCGGTATTCCATATAATGTAAATAATCCAGCATTGACATTTAATGAAGCTCAAAACGTATTTTTACCAAGTGTACTTGGGATTGACTTTAGAATAGATCGTTCTGTAGTACCGGCAGGACCAACAGCACGATTTCCAATGTTTCAAGGTTGGGAAACCTTACCAGATGGTTCGACACGTGAGGGCTATTACGTTATTACAGAAGCTTCTGATGCTAATTTAGCGCGAGAATTAGGAGTGATATTTTCACCAAGAATGGCGGCAGCGATTGGTTCTGGTGGAGAACAAAGTTCGCAATGGACCGATGATGGTAGACTTGTATTTGAAGGGTCGGTAGATTTTTCATTAAAGCGTTCTCTTATTCCAGGCGATGCTTCTGAAGATGGGTTATTATTAGGATTTCCACCAAGAGAAGCAAATGCAGGTGCAGTAGCCGATGACAATTGGTCTTCTTATGTGGTACTACCAGATACAGATATTGTTATTAATGCACAACTTGTAGCTAACAGTACAGGGATTCATGACAGAATACCGCATCCTGATGGTAATGGTCCAGAGCAAGAAGACGATTTAGACAACCCAAACTTAGCTATAGATCAAGCCTCTGTTGTATTGCAACTTTTAGATGGATGGCATGCAGGTAAACCTTACTACTTCCATATTGTAACCGATACTTCCGATCCAGGACCTGCAGCAATAGAATTAGGTGTTTTTGCACCACGATTAAACAGTTTGCCTACTTTTGGCGTATTTCCAGGTGGTTCTATGCTTCCTTTTAGCCCTACAGCAAATGGTAGAACTACCGATAATGGTGATGGTTTAGGAGTACAAGGTTTAAATACAGCTTCTTTAAGTGAGCGTCAAGTGCAAGACCCTACAAATACATTCCCAATAGATCCTTCAGATACACGATATGCTCCAATGTGGGATGCACATGTTACCGAGTTTACGATTCCAGCAAATGAGCGTCCAATATTAACAAGCTTCGATCAAGTGAATGCACTTTTAGCAGATGGTACTTTAATACCATTTAGAGGTAACGGTAACCCTGCACCATTAGCAAACTCTTTATCAAGCCTTTTAACAGCAACAAGAGCGATTATTAACTGTCCTGTTATTACGCAACCAGATGCTACAGTAATTGGAACTCAAATAGGTTTACCAAGAAATGAGTAGTTCCTAATTAAATAAAAGCTAAGTAAAAAAAAGACTAAAAACCATTGGTAATATTACCAGTGGTTTTTTTGATTTAAATTGGAATAAACATTTTGTAAAAGAAGAAGTGATTTTTTAGTAGCATTACGGAAGTTGTTTAGAAAATAGAATCCAACAAGAGCATTTGTATTAGAGTTATAGTTTTTTTTGAAGGAATATTCTTTTAGTGCAGTTCTTTTTGTGTTAGCTAACTAACACAAAAAAATAATGAAAACAGATGTGGTTTTAAAAATGTGTAAAAAAAAGTGTTTTTTTATAAGGATTAAGTATTTGATTTTTATAAGGTTATGTGTTTTTAGTGATGTTGGTTATTATAGTTGCTTGTAAGTTAGAAAGCGAATACTTTACTAAAATTATATAAAATGTAAGTTTTCAAAACGATAAAATTATAGCATCGTTTTGGCCAATTCAATGTTAGTAATACAAGAGTGAAAACTCAAAAAACGTAGTAATCAAAAAAAAATCAAAATGAAAAATTTAAGAAGAAGTGCATTAAGCCTATTGGCTATGGCCAGTTTAGTGGTGTCATGTAATAATGACGATGATGCAGGAACAAATCAAGAAGAGCAAGCAGAAGAAATTGTAGGGGCGGTTTACGCAATGACCAACGGAGAGGGGCAAGTAGAGGGAATTGTACAAGGGCCAAATACAATTGTTGCTTATGGCAGACAGGCCGATGGTAATCTAAATGCTATAGGGCGTTTTTCAACACAAGGGCTTGGTGGTGATTTTGATGGAGGAGAAGGTTTAGATCCTTTAATTTCTGCTTATGCACTTACTAAAACAGATGATAATACAAGTTTATTAGCTGTAAATGCTGGAAGCAACACTGTGTCGGCATTTAATATTAATGACGATTTTACTTTAACCTTGGCAGGGACACCACAATCTACAGGAGCTGTAGGACCTAATAGTATTGCGTTTTCAGAGCGTACACAAGATGGCGTGAAAGGATTGGTATATGTTTCTAATATTACGAGACAAGAGTTTTTAGACTTAGGAGAGCCAGGACATCAAGGCTCAGTTACAGGCTATTGGCTATTAGAAGATGGCAGTTTGGCACCAATTGCAGGATCAACTAGAAATTTACCAGTGCGTCCATCTGCAGTTCAATTTTCTCCTAATGGAAATTGGTTAGTGGTCGCTTCTATCAATTCTGGTGCAGCAGGCTTAGGATCGGGTAGTGAAGACGAAATTACAGTATACCGTGTGGCAGCAGATGGGACATTAAGCGAAGAACCCACAGATGCAGCAACGTCAACCTTACGAAATAACACCGAGGGTAGAAATTTGCCATCGGCTATAGGGTTCCAAATTGTGGGAGACAATTATGTTGTGGTAACAGAGGCAAGAGAGTTTCAGCCTAACGGGATGCCTCCAGCATTTCCAGCATTGCAAGATGGCTCTGTGTCTACTTGGCAAATTGAAGCAGATGGCACATTAACCCCTATTAGTCAAGATGTGCGTTCTGGCGAAGGCAATACAGGACGTACGGCATGCTGGTTAGATTTTACTGCCGATGGTAATGCCTTTTTCGTATCTAATGCTATAGAGGCAGGATTGGCGTCTTTTAGTTTTAATAATGGTGTAGTCGCATTAATAGATCAAAATGCAGCAACAGGACAAGGTACTGGTGGTGCAACCAATGGACCAGATGCTTTTGCTAGAACTGAAGGTTGGATAGATATGTGGATTTCAGATGATGGACAATACCTTTACCAGCTTTATGGTTTAGATGGAACTATTGGTATCTTTAGGGTTAATGGAACATCTTTAGAACGTATTAATGAAGCATCCAATAATTTACCAGAAACAAATACACAAGGCATCGTTGCTATTTAAAATATTATTTGCTCCAAATCATAGAAAAGTCAAAGCTTAGTGCTTTGGCTTTTTGTGGTTATACAGATGTACTTTTATAAAATACTGACACTGTGTCATACTTATGGGCTTGGCATAAAGATTGACCTATGTAAATCGGAAATTAAAAGAAGTACTTAATAC
>CAZLTR010000006.1:0-776 GCA_964562415.1 uncultured Hyunsoonleella sp.
GATTGGCGCTCTACTTTTTTTCGTGTATGTTTTATCATATTCTGTTTTTTTATTTGTTTTCCGCTAGAGGCGGTACGCTGGTCTAAATAACTTAGGTTTTCATTTAATTTCGCTAAGCGGTCTAAATATTTTTTATGCAATAGCCTGTCAGTACTAGTAAAAGAGCTTTTGGCGGTAGAGGCGTGTCTGGTGGTATTCCTTTTTTTAATGCGTTTACGCCGCCGTACAAGCAGTTTAAGTTGCTGCAATAGTTTATAAAATAGGGCATTTAAACCTCGTACTATTTTATTTAGAAGTTGTGTCATAAAGATTTAAATTTTGAATTGTAACGCATTGGTTTTATAAAGAAAGCATTCTAGAACACTTCATTTATCACCTTATATAGAGTTAAACCTAAAGTTAAAAGAATTCTTAAAGCTAATCACCTATTAAGTAACAAACGACAGTACTTAAGTAATAGGTGGCGTATGTCAAATACCATTTATTACCTCAGAACTCCCGCTTATTACTTGTCGTTAAGATACTGCGCTATTTAATACGAACTTGGTAACAAGATGTGAGATACGATACACGTACAACACAGTTATTAAAATGATTATTAATTAAAATATAGAACTTATGGAAACATACGCAGAAGACTTTTACGTAGCGGAAAATATTGTAGGATACACTGGTGAGATTGGTAAAAAACCCACCATTTATTTTGAAAGGGTTGAGGCTGATAAGTCTATAACCTTTGGACATATTACACAGGATCATGGTGATAAGGCCAATAT
>CAZLTR010000006.1:786-34286 GCA_964562415.1 uncultured Hyunsoonleella sp.
GAATTACAAAACTCAGCAAATTACGAACATGGTAACCATTGGGTTTGCGAAATTTCTAAGAACAATTGGCTGCTTCTAAAAGATTTTAGAGGAAAAGAAAAGAAAGGTAGCATTGCAGAGGGGTTTGGGATGAAGGAAATAATAGGGGAAGATGGAACAGAGCGAGTTTTTGAAAAAACACATGTAGAATTTGTGGATGGTATGGTGGTACATGCCAGTAGAGGTGAATTTACTCCTGTTAATGATGAGAACAGGACAGCATTAAGTGCAGTGCTTACTAAAGAGAATATGAAAGGTGTAAAAGTTAAATACACAGAAGCCTACAAAACAGCACAAAGTAAAAAGATGACAAAAGATGTTGATGCAATTTTAAGTATGGAAAATAAAAATCAACCAGAGGTTCCTGAAAAAGGTGTTGCGCCCACTAATAAAGCCGACTCCGTACCAAAAATGACAGCTCAAGAATTAGACGTAAATAAAACGCAGTTAGATAAAGTAGAAGCTAAGGTAAAAAAGGGAAAATTTATAAAATACAATACAAATAAAGTCTCCGACGCTACCAATCTTCAAATTAAAGTGTCTAGTACGCCCAAAGTTAAGACCGCTCTAAAACCCGAAGAAGATTTCTTAGCAAATTTAAGTTCAGCACCAAGGCTTGCTAAAAAAAGGACTAACACTACAAAAAAAGTAACTTCTCATATTGAGGTCTCTAGCAGGCCTAAAGTTAAAACGGCGCCAAAACCTGTAGGAACGATAGCCGATTTAAGTTCAGCAACAGCTAAGGCTAAGAAGGGAATGAACGGCATAGAAAAAACACTTCCTCATATTGAGGTCTCTAGCAGGCCTAAAGTTAAAAAGGCAACAACAACGCCTCATATTAAAGTGTCGAGTAGTACGCCAAAAGATCAGGCAGGTGTGTTGAATAAAGCGGTGTTAAAGGATTTTACAACGCCACAAGTTAGTGCAGAAGATCTTAAAGCCATTTCGAGTGCTGCGGCAAAAGCCAAGCAACAAAAACGCAATATACAGCAAAGAAAAAGTGACCCTACAATAGCACCTACGGCAACGCCAAAAAAGGTTAAAAAGCAGTGGTAGGAGTCCCCCCCCCAATCTATCACTTCATTATAAAGGGGTGTTTGCTGTACTAGCATGCATCCCTATGATTTTTAAACCTGCTTAAAATAGGTCGTCTACATAAATAAAGGTGCGTAAATAACCTCCTAAATAATGCGAGTTTAAAACAAACTCTAAATTAAATAATAGTTTAAAAAAGATACAGTTATGATAAAACGAATAGGTAAAATAATATTACGGCTTTTGGGGCTTGGCTCTAACGAACCCACTTTATCCAGTTTGGCAAAGGATAAAAAAAACTTAAGAAGAAATGAAACCGAACTAAAACGGGAAAAAAGAAAACTACTAAGGCTTTTAAAAAAAGTAAAAAAATTAAAACCTTCAGAACAGGGGGCAGCTCAAATAGAAGGGCTTGGAATGACTATTGAAAGCTTAGATCGGTCTATAGAAAAGAACACTAGAGCTTTAGAAATGAATAAGGAAACGACTCAGAATTTACGTTACAACAAACAAATGAAGCGTAATGGCAAATTGTTAAAGAAACGAGAAAAACAAATAAAAACATTAAATGAGGCGACTCATGAATTAGGGGATACGATTGCTAAATTTGATAAAAAAATGATGGCATCTCTGCGTGAAATTAAGCGGCCCGTACCTAAAAAATCAAAACGCCGACGTACCAAAAAAAATACGTCTCAAGGGAAATCACATTCTATGCGACTGTCCTAAATTTAGTTTGGGACTAGAGTTGGTTCTGAAAGCACCAATAAAGCAGGCACTAGTGCAGTAAGCATACCTGCAATCTTTAAATAGGGGCGTATTTTTTAGTGTTTGAAATCAATAAATATCAATAGACACATATATGATTGAAGTAGTTTAGATACAATGAAATCTATTTTCTTAATGAACACGCTCATTATTAAGAACAACAATGACCTTTTTTCTTCGAAAGAAACAAAAATTAAATCATAGCCATAGCTATGATTTCTTTTTATTCGGAAAGGAGGTCTTAAAAGGTGTTTTGTTGTGGTAGTTTTAACGTATATATTTACAAACAAAAATTTCGCATATATGTCGTTTCTTTTTCTACCATTCTTACGTTAAAAAATTAAACCTTAACTACGGCTAAGCTTTAATTTTTTGCCTTAGTCTAGCGAAAAATAATTCAACATATGTATACGAAATTATTATCCATCGTATTAAAACTATTATAAGGCAGATAAAGTTGCCTTTTTTACTAGTGTTCTGTAGAATGCATAATGCCTTAGTATTACCGCTACCCCTTTTTTTATTTAATGCCCAAGTAGTGAAAAAGTGACTCTTTTTTACGTTTGGCAACAGGAATATAGGCCCGGTTATTCATCTCTACATATACACCGTCTTTTTTTTGTATGTTCACAATATTATCCATGTTGATAAGAAAGGAATTGTGCGCTCTAAAAAAATTATTATGTGTTAATTTTTTCTCGTATTCTCCTAAATTGGTACTAGAAAGTATGGTGCTGTCTTTTACAGTGTGGAATACCGTATACTTGCCTTCAGATTGCAAATATAAGATATCACTAACTTTAAGGATTTTAACCTCATGTACCGAAGGTATTGCGATGACATTTAAAGGCTTTGCAACCTTATGGTTACCAGAAGGTTCTTTGTGAGTAATAAGTGGGTGCTTCATGTTTTCTGTAGCATTTTTAAGCGCCAAAACCATGTTTACTGGCGTGATGGGTCTCGCTATAACATCAACAGTAGTATTGGTTATATACTGGAGCTGTTGCTGTTGTTTCGAAGCCATTAAAATTAGTTTTTTGCGGCTTAAATTTTGAGTGGCATTTTGTAGCATTTGAAAGGCATAGTTCATGCCCGATTCAAACCCTAAAATAATAATATCATATGCTATGTTTTCTATGATGTGTTTAGCTTGAGCAGCTGTGCTGCCCGTTTCAGATATAACAACGTGAGGGCATTGTTGCGCAATAATATGTCTAAGGAGTTGCACCTCCTCTAAACGTTCTCCTATAATAATGGCTTTAAATGTAATCATGTGTACTAAATGGTATTTCTTATCTAAACCCTAAAAAGGGCTAAGCGTAATGGTTAAAAATTAATAGTTTTATTACACCCAGTTGATGTATTAGAACCGCTATAACATCTTTCAACTATTATAAATACAATGTTTTACTCTATTTTTTAATTTAACTGTAGAAAAGCTACGTTTAAATCAAGAAAGTACCAGTGTTTATTGCATTTAAAAGACATAGCGCAAGGTTCTATGCTTATCTAGGTTAAAAATCGAGTTCTCTAACGCCCTTAATATCTCGTCGTTGGTCTACGGCTACTCGTATGTGTTCTAGTAACGCAGCGCCATGTTCTATACCTCGTATTTTATAAACAGGATTAGAAACATCAGAGGTGGTAAGGATAATATTAGATAATCCAAAAAGGCGCAGCACAAAAGGTTGGTCTAACTGGATATCTTTTACCCTAAATAACTCTAATTGATTGGTCCTTACAGATAAAATACCGCGTTTCTCTATAATGCGTTGGTTTGTAATTTTAAAGGTGTTTAAGCGCGTGTCTAAATATTTCCATAAGGCCAATAAAAGTCCTAATCCCAGTACTACGGTAAGCACAGCACATAGGAGGTAAAATGAAAAACACACCCATTGAGACGAACGGCCTTCCCATATTTTAAGTTCTGTTTCCATGAGTGTCTTATTTAGGAATGTTAACCGGTTTAGATTGTAATAAGTAGTTTTCTATTAGTAATCCATGCGGATTTTGATTGGTTCGAGACACATTATGCAGTACAAATTTGGCTCTAAAATCATTGACAGTTTCTGCTTTTTGGTCTGTTCGAGACACTCTTAATTTTCCATAGAGTCTAGCCTCATAAGGCGAAATTTTGTCATTAATTTTTATAGAATCTATATCTATACTTTGGGTGAGATTTTGACTTACAATTTTGGCCAAATGCCCATTAGCTTGTAGTGTTTGGTACAGCTGTTTTCCAGACCGCCCCGATAGGTATAGCGCTTTATTGATGCGTCTTTCGTAATTAAATTGATCGATCTCCCAAAAACCTTTATGAAACATTTTAATATGATTCCTAATTTCTGGTTTTCTAAATTCATCAACTTCGTTCAAAGCGATGCCTTGCATCATCGCGGCTTGCCCTTCTTTAGTAAGTACAAAAGCGGTATTTTTTATGGCATTAGTAGTTATAAATGCCCAAACCATGCTTCCTGCAGAGATGCTAATAGATATAATTAAGCAATACAATAAAGAGCGTTTGGCCAAGGCAAAACTTGCGGGTATATTTTTTAAAGTTTGTAAATCCATGAGTGCTGTGTTTTTTAATGTTTGTTTTATTTTTTTTGATAGGGCATTCCTAAAATTAGACATGTAGATTCCCGTGCCCACCTGTAGAAGGTCGCTAAGGCCTCTTATTACAAGAGGGAATACAAGTACGTTTTTTAATGTGCAGGCCTTGAAATTAGGAATGCCCTTGAAATGGTATTTTAGTTAATTACAGCTTTGCGTTGTAAGTTATAGCAGCCCGTAACTAAATAAAAGCTTATAATTATAGCGTTTCTGCACCAGCAGCATCTGGTAAAAATACATTTGCTATTAAAGCGACTAATCCAAAAATGGCCAGGCCAATGATAAATCGAATAAAATTTTTCTGCGCTTGTTCGTTACCTTGCATGTACTGAATAAATATCAAGAAACCTCCAGCGATAGAAAAAATACCTACTACAGCGTTAAGTATGGTTTTTATTTGGTCTCCCCATACGTTTATTTGGGCATTAATATCGTCAGATTGTGCAAAGGCAGGTGCAATGCTTAAAACCATTAGAAGTAAGGTGCAGATCAATTTAGAGGAGGGCATTTTAAATTTCAATGTGGATACACTAATTGTCGTTACGTTGTGTTTTGTTCGAGTTTTCATAATTAAATACAATTTTAAGGTTACTATTATTTATTATTGTTTTGAAATTTTATTTCGTTTTTATTAAATGTTTTAGAGGTTGGTCTACACGTATGCATTTGATACTGGAGTTGTATTGCAACAGCGTACTGAGCTCTCCTTTTTGCGGGTATTTTTTTTGAACTTTTACATAAACAACCGCAATTATGATAAATACAGATGCGCCTAAAAAAGAGGCAAATACCGTGAATAGGAAGGCTAAAAAGCATCCAGAGATAACGACAATAGTCATAAGATCAAAACCGCCTATTACGGGTTTTTTTTCGAGTACTTTTGGTGTTCTATATTCCATTTAAAAGTGGGTTTAAGATTTATTACGTTGTTTATAAGCTTCTTGGCGGTCTTTACGCGCTTCCTTTTTTTGGTCTCTAGCCTCTTTAAATTGATACATCGAGTAGGCTGTACTAAATATGCTACCACCACTTTCACCAGCGCTGCTCACTAAGAAATTAGCGTAAGTAGGCACATTCCATATAAAATAAATCATGATGATTTGTAAAGCCACAGCAAATAAGGGCTGCGCAAAACCATCTACAGGTGCATTGTGAATAAGCACAATGATCGTTTGAAAAATTCGTAATATGGGTAACCATAACAGCACGCCAATAAAACCAAAGAACCACTTTTTTAAAATGTCAAAATTAGAAGGAATGAGCGATAAGGGGAGCACAAGTACACCAAGTACAAAATAGATGGCTTCTAGGACTAATTGTTTCATCGAAATGAAGCCAATTATAAGTAATGCGACCACTTGTATTAAGAGGTGTATAAATTCCAGTCCTGCTGAGACTTGCAAGAAATCGTAGATGCTAAGCTCGCCGTCGTCATCACCATCGGCTACTGCAGTGATGCCTTGTTGTACCGCATTAGAAAAGCTGTCAATATTTGGCGTGTTGGTCGCCTTAAGGCTGGCACTTTCTACCAAACTGGTAATGAGGTTTACAGGGTCTACAATGAGCAGTTCTACTAATGGTCTGTATAAGGTTAGGGCGACTAGTATGAGAATAGGCTTCACCAAAACATAGGGATCCATATTACCCGATGGGTTTAGAAAATAGGTGATTACTTTAGAACCTACTAGGATCACCATAATGACAGAGGCCAAAATAAGGCAGTACTTGACGAGTTCATCAATAAATCCGTTAAGCGCAGGAACTGTCCCATCGCCTCCAATAATGAAACTTCTTAATATGTCTAATATTTCAAAAATATCCATGATGTTTTTAGTTAAATGTTAATTTTTTAAGTGTAGTCACGATTTTGTTTTTGGCTTCAATCTCTTTTTCAATATGCAATACATTGTTACTTATTTCTAACAATCGAATGAGTAGTTTTAAGTAGGCCGTAAATACATGCCCTGTGCCACCGCCAACAGCGATTCCAGCTCCTATTAATAGGTTTTCCGATTCTAGTTTTTGCAAATACCCTAATTCGGTGTCAAGTTGGTTTTGGTATCTGTTAAGGCCATGTCCAAAACCAAAAGAGGCTATCTTTAAGAGAGCGATGGTAGCACTAACATTGCTTATTTTTTGGTTTAGAAAAAAGAACTTGCTTTGCACAGCTGCAACTACTGGGGTGTTGGCTTTAAAATTTCCAAGCACATTGCGTTTTGCATTGTAATCTTCTTCGGCGTCTTCTAAATCTTTTATTAAATCGCCCTGTTTTTTTCGTTTTGCCAATTCTGTGCCTAATAAACCGCCTATGGCCGTTTTTTCTGCTGCAACTACAACATCTGCAATACTTTCAGAATGGGTTTGCCCTAGTAGTGTGCCACACCACAGGAGGGCTAAAAATTTAATAGTTTTCATTTTCTAAGGTTAAATTAATTACATTTTCTAGAGCCGTAAGGACGAGCAATACACGCTCACCTTCTGGCATGGGGTTATCCTTATCTAGGTAGTCTAAAATTTTGTTTTTTTCGGTTTTTAGCTTTCTGCTAAAGCGCAATTGGATGATCTTATTTTGAAAAGCTGCAGTAGGGTTTAAAGGGTTTATTATTGGGTATTTCTTGCGGATATATCCAAAACTATTAAACCCTCTAGAGCGGCTAAAAGCAGTACTGTTAATAAAGGTTTTTAAAAGGCGTTCTTGAGCGGTGAAATTCGCGTGTAACGATGTTAATTCTTTAAGTTGTGTATTAAATATTGGCGTTAAAATGGCAATATTGCCTTTATTTCCTAGTTCTTGTGTGGCAAGTATCCCATTGGCACTGTTAATATTATCATAGGACCTTTGCGATAAACGATCCTCTAAATTCCCTTGTATTGTGGGCAGGTTAACGACCACTTGTGCATTGCCAAAGCCATGTAGCATTAAAAAGCAAAGGCATATCATTGTTGTTTTTAGCATGATCGTTTTAATTAAAAATGCGGTTATACAATTTGGTCTGTTCGAGGTTGTCTTCTACAACATCCAGAATTCTGTGCACATCTATTAAGGCCGTCATTACATTTTGCAACAGGTTTATTTTTTCGCCATAAATTACAAACACAGTTTTTTGATTTCTCACTTCGTTTTGCAGGTTACGCAACATCTTGTCGACCAGATTTAGCATTTTAGTGTTATCCTTTTTTTTGGAGTAGCTTAAAAAGCTAAGCTTGTTATTTCTTATTTTTAGGGCATCATATCTTGAAAACGATTCGTCTAGTTCTCCAGCAATAGCATTTTTTACAGGAAACGCAGTGCCCATAAAATAGATTTGACGTTTCACATAATCCTTCCTAAAATCTTCCATTTTATCTTTGTTTTTTTTGTCTTCCTCGTCCAGTTGTTTATACAATGCTAATGCAGCCCCCGATCCTGTCATAGACCCTGGATCTGATAAAAAAGGAAATTGTTGCGCCTGTAATAATGTCGTTCCAATAACAAGGCATAAGCCATAAATTAGTGTCGTTTTCATAGGTGTTTGTTTTTAATGAATTAATGCATTGTGATGGTTAGCCATGAGATTTTAGAAGGCCTTATAGGGCAATTTGAATAAGCTGTAGTTTTTTATACATGTCTACAAAGTCGGTGAAATTCAATACCGCAACACCTGCTGCCGATATGAATAATGTGCTGCGTGTATCTCTATCGTGCTTAGAAAACTCTCTTAAAAGTTTACTCCTTAAACGATAAATCTCTTGGCGCTTAGAAGACTTTATTTTTGATTTACTCACATTTTCTAGTGATAAGAGCAGTAGTTTATCTTTAGTAACCGCATCAAGGTAATTTTGCTTAATAGCGGTCATGTAAGGCAAATTAGGAATTCTTGCTATGGCCGAAGTGGTTGCGCTTGCAGCTGCAGAGAGTGATGCGCTTAGTCTAAACCCAGTGCCTTTATCGAATGTATTCTTTGTGTATTGAAGTTTAATTTGTTCTTCATGCGCTTTTAAGGCGTCTTTCAATTGTTTATTCGATGCGATGACCGTTGCATTTCTACCAGCTAAAATGGCTTTTAATGCAAATAGTTTGGTTCTGGTATTGGCGTCGTTATTGTTAATGTGCGTGTGAAAATGAACAAATTGTCCAAATGTAAGCTGGCTTAGCAACAACAATGCTATAAGTAAAATGTGTGTCGTTTTCATTGGTGTTTGTGTTTTAGTCCAGAAGTAGGCTGTGGCGTGCAATGGCCATTGCTTACTCTGGGATTAGTGCTTAGGGGATGAGCAATCGTGTGTAAAAATTATCCTTTTCTGCTTTTAGTTTAAGCAGTTCCAGTTCCTTTAAAATGCTGTTGGTTATAGCGGTGTATTTTGTCATGATTTGCTCCTTAACCCCATTATTGACCTGGTGTTCTAATGGTGTATTCATGAACTGTAATACCGTTTGATGCGCGTATTTTAAATAATTAAGTTTGTTGGTACACTCGGCTTTTCTAAAAGGATTTAAATAGCTTTTACAAATGTTGTTATAATCGAAATAATTAATAACAGCGCTGTTTACAGGGCTAAAGGAAAATGTAGTTCTCGTTTGTTTTTCTAAAAGGGCTAAGGCCGCAGCGCTGGTGTATGTTGCTGTTGTTTTTAGATGTTGTTTTTGAAAATCTTTCGCGGCGTTATCCTCTGCTTTTCTCATAAAAAAACCAGGAATATCGAAGTAAGGGAGTTGTCCCCAACTGTAATGTATGGCTAGAAAAAATAGCATACAACTTATGATATGGCGTTGCGTTTTCATAATTATAATACTTTAGGGTGTAACAATTCTTTTCTAGGAATATCTATGGTGGCAGAGCGTCCGCCATTACTTTCAAAAATATCTATGCTTAACTTTTCCTTTTCATTGAGCATAAACTTGTCGAATAGCAAGGTGATGTTTTGTTCACCATGACCTGCGATTTCAAAATTATCACTGCAAATTCCAGACGGGTGTATGACACGCTCTTGATACAGGTAATCCTTAGCGATTCGTTTTTTTAATTTGCTTCTAAATAAAATATGGTCGATATCAAAATCTATAGTAGATTCATTTTTAAGCTCTAAACGCAGTCCAATTTTTTCTTTGATATAGAAAATTCCTGTGACACGCACTCTAATATCTCCCGAATTGTCGTTTTTAAGGTGTATCTTATTATTGTAATTTCTATCTAATTGACTGCACAAATCATTGAAGGCATCTGCTGCTGCGGTTTCTTGCTGCGCTTTGTTTTGTACAGCATCTGCAAACTCTTCTGTACGTTTTACTTTATAACTCAGGTGTTTTAAAAACCTATTGTAAGCTAGAATTAGAGAGTAGTAACCACCATCTTTAGTAATTACAGTAAGGTTGGTACACTGTGTTCTTACATCTATTAACTCTTGCCCAGTGTGTTTTAATTTTACCATTTGCTTTATTGTATCGGCAACAAAAAACGGAGACCCAACATCTAGATAGTCTATTTGCTGATCAAAAATGAGGTGTGTGGTTTTTATATCAGAGACCTCAATGGTATCGATTTTATGCAAAGGTGTTAGGTGGTTTTGACTAAGCATGGTACTGCGACCTGCAATTATAAAAAGGACTATATATATAAGTTGTTTTTTCATCGGTTCTATGTTTAAAGTTTTTCTACGAATTCTTTTAAGGCCAATTCCATATTTTGTTTCGCCTTGTAGGTATCAAAAATCATTTTATTTTCGTCTGCATTAGAGGAATAACAGGCGTAGCGTTCTGGCGAAACGGCCACCTTGTATACGTTAGAGATGCTCCCTACTTTTATAAACACTTCGCGTTTATCTGTAGAGAATAATTTTTCTAAATCCGACTCGCTAAAGGATAAGTATTGGGCAAATTTGTCTTTGGTAGCCATCTTTTTTTTGTGCGATAACAAAATCATGGTATCGGTATTGTTAATCATTGCTGGACCAGCAGGCGTATCTAAAATATCCTCTACGTCTTGTGTGGCTATAGCGACTTCGCCATAAAATTTTCTAACGGTTTTGTAGAGGTACTTTATAAACTGGGCCATTTCTCCTTTAGAAATTGGTTTCCAACACTCATCGATAAAAATGGATTTTTTGGCTTCGGGTATTTTTCTAATCTTGCTCATCACCACATCTATACACAACATGGTTACTAAAGGGAACAATACAGGATGGTCCTTAATGTTATCCATTTCAAAAACAATAAAGCGTTCTTGTACCAAATCGATAGGCGTTTCAGAATTGAGTATTTTACTGTATTTACCATCGTAAAAATCTCTAAGGGACAATTGAAAGCTAATTTTATCAAAATATTTACTCTCATTATCCATAACCTCATTTTGGTCTACAAACTCATAGAAAGACGCCATACAAGGGTAGCTGTCATTTGCAGAGGTAAAGGCATCGTAATACGCATCTAAATACAAGCCAATAATTTGTTTTTCTTCTCTTCGGTACGCATCTTCACCTTTCCATAAAAAGAGGATAAGAGAGGTTAAGAATATTTTTTTGTCATTGTTAACCTCATCAATATGGTTAAAATGAAAGGGGTTAAATTCTAAAGGCACATCGGGATCGTAGGCATAATATTGGCCTTTAACCAAATTGCAGAGTTTCTTATACGAATTTCCAATATCAATCATTACAATATGATGGCCTTGCTCGTAATACTGACTGGCGATATGGTTGATTAAAAAGGATTTGCCTGTACCTGATGGTCCAAAAATTAAACGGTTTCTATTTACAATTAACCCTCGTTTTACGGGCTCTATCCATAAATCTAATCGTACCGGTGCTCCGTTTTTACGATCGGTAAGTAAAATGCCGTCTGTATTACCTTCGTAGTAGCTTTCAAAATTGAGTAAGATGGGAGTTTGCTCCGATATGCCTATAAATTTGTACAACTCTGGAATGCCTGTACAGGCCCCTGGAATATTAGCAAAGAATAAATCTTTTAAGGCATGCTTGATTTGATAGGGAACAATCGATAATTCTTTAAATGCATTCTCCAATTGATTTTTATGGTTTTCGAGTTTTTCTTCATTGGTATCCCATAATATGATATTAAAATGCTGATAGACAAAACGTAATTCGTTTTCGATAACTTCATTGACTAACAAATCTATTTGATTATAGGTCACCTCATTTTCTTTTGATAAAATCGCTAAACTTTTAAACTGATTTAGTTTTGTTTTTAGTTTAGAAAAAATCTTTTCAGAATTCTCAATATAAATTACCTGATTGTAAATGTGATCGCACTCTAGACCCAAACAAACGGGTTGAATAAACGGAATTTGAAAATCGGTTTTTTGTGTAGAGAAATCAATATTCTTTTTCGTAGTCTCTATGGTTAATGGCAATTGATTATAAGAGCTAATGGTGTACATCTCTGCAATTTTATTCCCCACTTTTAACTTCTTATCGAAGAACAAGTCTTGTAATGCTTGTTGCCCGTCTTTAGATAAGGAAATGTATTTGCCTAACACATTTATAATAGTTTCTGAATCTAAGGCGTTTACCGTAAAAAATTCTTCCTTAGAAAGGAATGAAATACAGGTGTCTACTACTTGAATAAATTCTTTCACCTCGTTCATGTATTTATCATAGAGCTTGGCGTTGCTGCTTAAACTAATTTTACTTTTAGAGTCTTTGGTGATAAATAGATAGCACTCATGACTTAGTGTTGGTTTTTCATAGAAAAAGGTATTATCACTTCTAGAAAGCATTAAATCGCCTTCGGTAACGGCTTCTTTGATTTTATCTACAAAAAAGTAATCCTGTTTTTGAATGATTGTATTTTCGGGCAGCGACCTGATAATTTTATCAAACAACTGATTAATTCGGTTAATACTTTCTCTGTCCAGAGAATAAATCTGTGGCAATTGTAGTTTAAATCCTAAGGTGATATCGCCGTTTTTAGAAATGATCATATCATCTTCTACAGCATAGATGGGGAATATTTTGTGTATGGCTTCGCTTTTCATCTTACTTCGTTTTTATGTTAATCCATAGGTGGTATTTCTTAGGCATGAAGATGCGTCGTTTTTCAAACACTTCATTGCCTATTTCTTTTGCGGCAGATAGAATGGCAATGTCTCTAGCTTCGTCTAGATTCACGGCGGTATTGTCATTGCCAAACGTGGAGGCTTGTGTGCCTTTTTGATAGGCATAGTCATAGACATCTTTAGCAACTTTCCCTGGTATTTTAGGCCAGCTTCTATTGTCTAAGTGTATGCCTTCTAAACCATCAAAATCGAACAGTATAAAATTGAGTTGGTACAGTTTATTTTGAGCTCTGTAACTGTTAATATTAATTAATAGTCTGTTGGTCCCAAAGGATACTCTACCGTAAACCACAGCACCTTTTGGAATTAATACTCTAGGGCTATCTAGCTGTATGTCTTTTTTGGTGCGTATGGCAATGGTACTGCCATTCACTAAAATTCCATTATCTACAGTTTCGGCAGGGATTAAGCCCAGCACTTTTTTTTCGCCTCTAGACGATTGTGCCCCATGAAAAAAGTTTTGCGACTGGAACTGAGTACTAATACCATTGGCTAACTTTTCGCTAACGGTAGTGCCTATTTCTGTTAGGGCTTCGGGGGTGAGTTCTAAGTTGTCTTCTGGGCTTTGGTTTTGTGTATCAGCAAGCCCTGCTTGGTTATATGTATTGTATGCTGCTAATAAATTTCGAATATCTTCTGTACTCGGGCTCTCATTTTGAGGTGGTACTGGGGCAGAGGCTTGTGCCAATAATTGCTCTTGTAGTGCCATGAGTTGTCTTAATTCTTCATCTTCAGAGAGACTGTTTTGTGCTGCTGTAGACGTATCGTTATTAAGGGCATTCAATAAGGCGTCTTCGTTATCTTCTGCCGTTTCCCCAACAATAAGCGTTTCTTCTTCTATGAATTCTTTGGCTTCTTTACCTACATTACCAAAACCTCTAACCACATCGTTTTCACTAAAATTTTTCAAGGATTCCTTATCATAATGTTCAATTTTAGATTTGTTTTCCAGTTTCTTTTTATTGACTTCTGGTGTGCTAATGGCGAGTTGATTTTTGCGCTGCTTGACCTCCTTTGTGGGAAACGCTACAAGTTTCACCACTACAACGAGTAATACAGCACAAGCAACGCCTACAATGGCTACGATCATTTTCTTTTTTTGGTCCATAATTGTTTTAGTGTTTTTTAGATGAATTAAGTATTAAATTTTGCGGTCGGTCTGTGCATTAATAATGCCTTTCCAGAGGCGCATAGGGTTTTGTTGTTTATGCGTATTTCATAATGTAAATGTGCTGCTGTAGCTTGGCCTGTGGCACCTACAAAACCTATAATTTGGCCTTGCTGTACGGTATCTCCTTTTTTTACCAATGGCATCCATAAATGGGCGTATAGTGTTTGTACTGTATCTAAATGCGATAGAAGAATGTAATTGCCGTATCCTTTTTGATATTCCGATTTTTGTACAATTCCAGAAGCAGTGGTCAATACGGCTGTACCTTTAGCAGCCACAAGATCTACACCTTTGTGCAATTTTATGGTCTTGCTAATAGGGTGCTTTCTATAGCCATAGGGCGAGGATAGTGCTTTAAAGTCCTTTTGCACTAAGGGAAACGTGCTGGGGATGTGCGCAATGTTGCTTGTAGCACTTGGTTTGTGGGGCGTCTGCGCCTCTAGGATGTTGTGTCCTAAGAGTCCTAGTATGCATAAAAGTATCGTTTTCATAATATCTGGTATTATATGTAATGGCTTAGGCTTCTGCCTGTTCTAAAATGTCTGCGCTATCGTCATCATCTTCATCTTCATCTTCTTCAAGTTTTGATAATTCAGTTTCAATAAGAATATCAATCTCTGCGACAATACGGTTAAAATTGCCATCGAGTAATGCGTCTATATCGTTGTCGTCGTCTATGGTTAAAGGAATAGGGCCGTTGATTTGGTCTTCGCGTTTGTCTACCTTTATTTTACCTCTAAATATTTTTCTATTAATTTCTTCTCCAAAATTATCGGCAACTACGCCTACAAATTCACCTTGAGATAGTTGAGAAATTGTAGCGACAGGAATGGCGTATTCTAAATTTTCATTAATGCTGTATGATGTATTACTGGTATCTACAGAGATGTTTTTTAGTTTTTGTTTTTTCTTTCCGAAAATCTCTTGCAATTTGCTAGCAGTTTCACTACGCACCGATCCGCTAAAAATATTTCCAACGATATTAAAAATGGTAGCGGCAACCTCTGGGCCATAATCTCTTTTGAGCTGTTCTAAATCTTGCATGCCAATGGTGGTGGAAATTTTATTAGAACGGGCCGTTGCAATAAGGTTATCTAAGCCCATAAAATACATGGTAGGCAACTCATCTATAATCACAGAGCAGGGTTGGCGATTTTGCGTGTTAATTTCTTTTAAAATTTGTGTAGAAATTAAACCCAATGCTGGCGAGTTTGTGGTTTGCGTTGCAGGCGAATTGGCCAATACCATTAGGCTTGGGCGTTCGGGATCATTAATGCGAAGCGATACATTTAACTCTGGGTACACATTGTTGCCCATGACCCAAAACAATTCTTTAGTGGCCAACTGCGATAAAGGAATTCTTGCCGAAGCGGTTTGTCCAGATAATTGTTCGTAGGCTTCTTTTTCTAAAGCATCTGCAAAGGGCGTCATAAAGAATTTTAATTCTGGATAAGTCTCTAGAATTTTAAATACTTTTTCATCAGAACAAGAGGCTAAAGTGATGGCATGTGGTAAGGTGCAGTATTTTCCATCTTCATAAATTTTAAGAAAGTAAATACATGCCGCAAAATACGAGATCGCAGACTGTGCAAAGAAGTCTTTTTTGGTAATCCACTCTTTATTGAGATTGTACAATACGGTTTGAGCGGCTTCTATAGCATCTGCAGCTTTACGGATAAGCTCTGGACTTAGGGGGTTTACAAAATTGGATCTTTGAATGTCATCTAAAGAAATAACATTAAATTGTGGGGTAATGTCGTAGTTAGCCTTGTAATATTGAAAGAAGCCATAGGTTTCCTTAGCTAGAGAGGGAAACTTAAAGTCGTAAACCAGCATGCTAAACTGCTTTTGAATGTGTTGTCTTATGTATTCTTCGATAACCGAATACGATTTCCCAGAACCAGGAGTACCTAAAACCATAGTAGCTCTAAAGGGATTTACCACATTAATTAAACCATTGTCTGTTTTAAAGTTTACAGAATACGGATTGGTCATGACGGCTTGTTCTTGCTTAAAAATGAGGTTCTTTTCATTAAACTCGTCTTTACTCTCGAAATAGTTAAAATGCCGTCTTATTTTAAAAAGTGCGCCTATAAATACTATTAAAGCTATGGTGCTTAGGCTTAGATTCACAAATAGGGTTAAAGGCAATTCACCAGCGAGTCCAAATAGAAGTACAGCTATAATTAAGCTCACGTAATACGCCGTGGTTTTAGAGGCCACTTCGGGCTGCTTTTTAACGTGAAATCCAAAAGAAGCAAATGCAAAAACACTTAATACGATACCTCTTACCACCCATGAGTGTTTTAGAAAAGGCGCTGTGGTATACAGTTTTATAATAACTGTGTTAATGTAGGCATGTGTAAAACCGTAGCTGGAAAGTTGTTTTAAATGATGGGCATAAATGTCCATACTTAACAGTACAATGCAGAATAGCATTGTAACCAAGATGAGCATGTCTATAGAAAGTTTACTGTCTTTCATAATGAAACGTATTGTGATGAGTACCTGTTTTTACAGTTGTTTTTAGACTGTTTTATTGTATGTATATTTAAAATTCGCATTTTGCTATTACGTTTTAAAGTGTGCGCTTACGGCTTGGTGTTGATTCTATTACAAAGTAAGGCCATACAAGGGCTGAGCAGCAAAATAAAGTGGGTGAGAGGGCGAAATTTAGAGGTGAAAGGGAAAAAAAAAGCTTGAAAGTTTCGCGTTTTTTACTACAAAAACCACCACAATTTGAGTAGTGGTGGTTTTTGGTGTTTTTTAACACGAATTGGAGCGTCATCTTTGGGAGTATGTCAACAGAAATTTAGAAAACCAACTTAAATTAGGAGGTGTTAGTTTAAAATTTCTGTGACATTAGGACACGAAAAAAGTGTATAAGCTTTGGCGCTTTTGGCCGAGATGTAGGCGTAATGGTTAAGAACCGAATGATGGGCTTTTGGGTCTGTTAGGTTTTCTTTTTCTACCTATTTTAGCTTTAGATACCATGCGCATTGGAATTTTAGTCATAGAGGCGAACTTACGATTGTTTTGTGTGTTCTTGTTTTCACTTTTAACGATTTGTTTGGCATAAGTTTCAAAAGTTTTGGTTTCCTGTGCTATAAATTGCGCATAGCTTTTATCCACATCAGTTGTTTTAGTTTTAGCGAAGTGACTTTTTAAATTAGCTTTTAAGGCCTCGTAGCGTTTGTTTACTTTTTGTTCAAGCGCTAGGTTTTCTGCAGCAAATAAACTCACATCATGTTTGGTTTCTAAATCTGCAATTTTTAAGTTCATATCGTTTTCTACCCGAGCGATATACTCTTCTTTTTTTATGGTTCTTGCATCTTTATTGATTAAATCGGGCCGATCATTTTTAATGAAAAAGTCGTTGAGTACCTTGTCGAGTTTTGCATTATCAATGATATAAGCGCCATTACTTGTTTTCAAGAACCCAAACCTATTTTTTTTGCAAAACAGCTTTGCAACAGGTTTTAACACTTTATTTAATTCTCCCTTCATACAGTAGCCATAGCCAGATGTGTTTAATGAGTCTGGGGTAAACCCCATGTCACGTGCCCCTGTAATGTTTAATTTATTACTAGGGTTATTTTCTGTTTCGTTGCACAAAACACTGTAAGCTAAAGCTTTGATTTTTTCTATTTTTTCAAAATCATTAAGCTTGTTGCCAAACTGATTTGCTATTTTCTCCTCTACAGCCATTTTTAGCATATAAGGTTTAAGGGCGTCTTTGTTGTTGGCATACAGATTAAAAAATTTACCTTCTAAATATTTTTCTGTTGGTGTATCGCAATTGCCCAGTTGAAAGGCTAATGCGCTTAATTCTGTTTGTTTAGCAATTGGGTTGTCTTCTTGTATAAACGTCTCTAATATGTTTTTTACAGCTGTTTTTCTAAGTTCGGCAATGTCGCCTTCCCCTATATGTATTTTTTCAAGGAACTCATTTAAGACTTGCGCATGGGTTCTGTACGTATCGTCTTCAGATTGGTATAAATTGGGTTCTAACACCTCTAACTGCTCTAGGATTTGTCTTATTTCCTCTCTATTACAATACTCCAGAAGTGTTCTGCTAAGGGTGTTTAGTGCTTTTGTATTATTATAACCATATAGTTGTTCATTAATTTCCTTTGCTGTTCCAGTATGTTTAAGTTTTAGGGTTTCGGCATTTGCTTCTAGCTTTTCCAAAAAGTCTCCTGGTAGCGTTTTAATATTTGGATTATTAGAAATGTCTATACGTTCTAATTGCTCTAACGGGATGATTTCTGGGGGTAACTTCTCAAAATTGTTATTACTTATTTTAATAGAGGTTAAGCTTTGTATATTACTAAGGCTTTTAGGGAGTTCCTTTAAGTTATTATTATATAAATCAAGACTTTTAAGATGTTTAAATTGTGCGATTTCTTCTGGAATTTGGGTAAATCCATTTCCAGATAAGCTTAAAGTCTCTAAATTAGGCAGTTTTTCATTGGCGTAGTTTAAAAATGCGATCAACTCATTTTGAGTGAGGTTTTTGGCAGCGCCACTAATCACTAATCTTGTACGGTCCGAGGTGTTGTCAACAATATTTTTTAGTTCTGCTAAAGTCATAGGGTATATGTTTTAAATACAGTCTCTTTAAGTGGGGGTGCCACGTTTGTAGACTGCATAGGGTTACGAGTTTTACAGGTCAATACTACCCAACTTTACGACCAATAGCTATTGTAAAGTAATAGGTGGTAAGATTTTGGTAATAAAAGGGGGCGTTAGGTGGCGAAATAGAGGTTTAGGGCAGGAGATTGAACGTTAGTATTTCGCCTTTGACGAGTACCGTATCGCGTAAGTAATAAGAAATAGGGTAAGCATACCGATGTGGCAGCGTTGAAATTGTGTTTTTAGAGTCTCTATATGTGATTCTCTGCATAAAAGACGAATTCTAAGCCTCTATTTAGCAATTGAATATACACGTTATGTGTGCCTTGAATGGTAAATATAGCTAAATATTCTATTTAGCGAACGTTCTTTTTTTAGAGAGAATACGCTAGAGGGTTTAAGTCCCTTACGGGTTGGAGTAACGCCCATAACCGTTAACAAGTCGCAAGCTGGTTTACCGTGAGTGAAGCCCCACGAAGTGCCGATGAATATTTAAAACAATAAAAACTATGACTAAAGCGAGACTACAAAAGCCGGTACTAAGGAACACTTTTTTGCGATGTTTTATAAAATAAAACCAAATGTCTGGTAGACATTTGAGTACATAAAGCGGTGATGCGGCTGGTATATACAAAGGCTATATGTATTTGGATAAGGTAGTACGTTCTAAAATTCGATAAGGACTATTATCCCTGAGCTAATATATTCTTAAACTAAGAGCTAGCCATAAGGGTAAAAGCGCCTTATGATTATGTGTACCGAACCGCCGTATACGTTCACGATAAAAATAATCCAGTGCATTGTTTTTCGAAGGGACAAAGCACAGCTATTGTACGATTGGCCTGCCCCATGTTTGATACGGGGTGGTGTGAGAGGCGTACTCTATCAATTATATGTAGCAGAACCGTCTACTTGATTGTACAACGTTATTGACTTAGTATAGATCTTTCTTTTTTACGGTTCCATCTACATAAAATGTTTTCCAAACCCCATTTTTTTTGCCATTAATCCTTTGGCCTTGCTTTTTTAAATAGTAATCACATTTTTCATTATCATATCTATAAACTTTTTCATCCATAATTATTGTCAAATGATTGTCATCTTCGAAGAAATCATTAGTTCCCGTTGCATTACTGTCAATTTTTATGGTTAGAGATTCATTCCATAAATTATTTTGACCATCATATGATTTACAGCTAAGCAAGCATCCAAAATCATCGTATTCATATTCATAAGCAATCGAACCATTTCTATAATATCCAATTTGTTTTCCAGCATAATTTGAATAAATATAACCTTCTATTTCATACTCATATATTTTGCCAATTTCTTTTTGATTACCGTTTTTAAACTTTTTGTTTATCGTTAATGAATCTGTTGGAATTATGTTTTTTGTAAGTTTTACAAATGTATCAGAATGCTGGGAGTAAATATCTTGGCTTAGAAATATTAAAAAAAGAATTATCAATTTTAAGTTCATATGATTAATGATAACGGTTAGTGTAAGAAACGTAGGGTAGGTGATAAGCGATACGTTTCGGATTGATACTAAGTAAAATATAAATATTTTGCTTTTATCATTTTTTGTAAACGCCAAATTTTATATTTGGCGACTTTGAAAACAAACGCACTCCTTTCGGTTAAGCCTAAAAGCCCTATGTTTTTTATACCTTGTTACAAAACGTTTTAGCGATTTATAGTAATTTCTTGATGATGATAAAATATAGAATCATTGACTTTATAAGAAACTAAAATACAATCTTTAGACTCATTCACCATAGTTTGTCTCATAATAGAGTCTGTTTTTATATCAGAGATAGTATAATTTAATGAATCATTAATAGTAAATAAAGTTTCTCCTTTTTTTAATTCATCATAGATAAAAGGTGATATTTTTATATAAACTCCATTAGAATTTATTTTTAAAAGGTGGTCTTTTTTTTTCTTATTTATAGAGAGAGTTTTTAAACTAGATTTTTCAAATTTTTTTAATTCTATTCTACCATATATAGCATCTTGTAACTCGCAATTCGTATATTTTTTATCACAACCTAATAGTTGTATAATTAGAAAAATATAGATCAGTTTTTTATTTACCTGCAACATAACCATAATAATTTGACCTGAATGATTCAGGATTAATAGTAATCTTTTCTACAGCGCCCCAAGTAAAGACTTTAAAATCATATTCATCCCAACTAATTGTTCCCCCAATAATACCCTCGAAAACTACCCAATGTTCAATTGTGGATAAAATTGCAGATTCTTTATTGTATATCATGTTTGTATTAATGAATAAACAAATTTGGTATCCGTCTAAATATAAATCTTGTAACTTTTTTAATTCTCTAGCTGATATTTCTCCAAAATCTTGGCTATCTTTATTGAAAACGAGATTTGTGTCGTTTATAATTTTTTTGAAACCTAAAACCTCTTTCATTAATTTTTCTATCTCGTGAGGTAATGTAGCTCCTGAAAACTCATCTAATGGAGATTGACTCATTTTACCATTATAGCTTATTGGTAAATCATTTTCTAAGTCTCTAAGGCAAGAAAAAGGAATCCAATCAATATATGGCATTTTTTTACCATATAATATGGGATATAAATTATCTAGAATAGGATTTACTTCCAATAAGTGGTCACATTTAGAAACGTCAACTTCGTATGAATTACATTTGGCAATACCAGTTCGATGTAAGTCAAGTATGAAGTTTTGATATTTGTCAAAATCTTGTTTCGCTAAAATATAGAATATTGAAGCTATTCCACAAGTTGGCGTCCTACTTTGATTTGCTAATTCAGGATTATTTTTTCTTTTATTTAGTTCTTGTTCTATTGCTTTCCAATCAAAATATCTAAATCTATTATGGCAAAAGATATCTAGTATACCCTCAGTTTCTTTATCTCCATAGTAAGCATAAACAGATACTTCTTTTCCAAGCATATCTAAATTATCAACTTTTAATTTGAAAGTTTCACCTGAAGGCTCTTTTTGAGTTACAATAGTGACACCGTCTTCATCGTTCGAATAGGCATACTCCCAAATGATTTCTTTTTTTTCCTCTTCTGTGGGTATAAAATCTTCATAATATTCAGAAACTTTAAATTCATATTCTTTTCCATAAATCATTCCATCTGTAAAATTTCCTGAACCTTCATCTAATTCGGTTATACATTCAATCTTGTTTATTGCCATCAATGTAAGCGGGCAATCAAAAGTCCAAACTTTACTTGGGTCATTCGTCAATGAAATTTTTATTATGCTCATATTACATTTTTAGGTTTTAGTGAGTTTTAATGTTTTGTAACAATTAAATAACACGCATTAGTGCATGTTATTTACACTATAAATCTAAGATGTTTTTTACAATATGAAAATAATTTGTAGCACTAAGCGTGTGAATTTCTGTTCACTTAAAAGAAATAGCATAAGCACAGCAACGTGGCAACGTGGACACCTTGTTTTTATACGAAGGTAGAAGCTATTTTTTATGCCTTACGCGTTAACGCTACAAATTATAAATTAGCCTTATTAAAGGCTTTGATCCCTTTTTTTGTCAAAAAGCTAAAAAGTTTTTTCTAACACATAGCAACCAGTTTTTTATTTTATGCTAGGTGTAACTCTTATAGCAGTAGTAGGCGTTTTTTTGGATTTGCCACGGCGTTTTTTAGCTTTTAATGTTTTAGGGACACTAGACATCATACGAAATACATTATAGTTTGCTTTTTTATCATTTGAATTAGATTTTGCTTCTTTATAAAAGGCTTTAAGTTTAGTCTTAGTTTTATTTTTAAAGGTGCTATAGCTTTTTTTGAGGTCTTTTTTGTCTATTAAATAGCGTGACAGCTCCTCTTGGATGTCTGACAAATAATTGGTGAGCTTTTTTTCTACGCTCGTATCGTAAATTTCCATTTTATATTTTTTGTCCAACTCGTCTATAAATGCATTGGTATCTCTACCAATGTGCTCTTTGTAGTGTTCAATGGTTTCTAATTTTTTGATAAAATTGGGGTCGTTCGATGTAATTTCATCAAGTCGATTCTTTTTAAAAAGATAGACATTCAGGGTGTGTTCTAATTTAGCAGGGTCTATAACATAGTTGTTGTTGTCTTTAATTAAGCGTCCCTTTTTATCGGTTTTACAAAAGAGTTTTGCGGTACCTTTTAGTATGGATTTATAGGCGTTAGCCTTAAAATAATCCATTGCGCCCACATGATCGGAAGCACTGGGGGCGTATAGGCGATCTCCTGTAATTTTTAGATGGTTAAAATGCAGGTCTTCTGCATCTTCTAATAATACGCTGTTAACCAATGCATTTATTTTTTCAATAATTTCAGTAGTATCAATGGAGGTTAGTTTTGCCGTAAATTCCTCACTAATTTTTTCTTTTACTGCCATTCTAAGCACGAGAGGTGCCATGTCTGGATTGTTCTTATTTGCAGTTATTGTAGCTTCTAAAATAAATTCGAATACAGGGGTATTGCAATTGCCCAGCGGCACAGCTAAACCAGCCAGTAGGTCTTTGGCAGTAGCTGTGTTTTCAAGTTTAGAAAGCGCTATGATATCTTTTACAACGCTATCAAAATAAGGTTGATAGATGCCTTCTTCTTTTGGAAATTTTGTGAAAAAATCGTTAATCACTTGAGAAGCGTTATAGTGCAGGCCATTTCCTGTTGTAAAGGATATGTTTTCTGCATTAAGTTGTTCTAATGTTGCTTTCACCTTAGCTAAAGCCACTTCATTATCACTAACATGTGTTTTTAAATGTTCTAAAGCGCGTTCTATGTCTTGTACATCTTTTAAGGCCAAGAGCTCTTTTTCATAGGTTTCGAAATTTTGCTGTAATACATTGGAGGTTTGCTCTCGTTTTATTTTAAGGTCTTGGTTGGCGTATTTGGTATATAAAGGCTCTGGTAAGGTCTCAATATTTGGGTTATTCGATATGTCGATACGCTTTAAATTTTCAAGCTGCCCTAAGCTTTCAGGTAAAACAGATAGAGCGTTGTTAGAAAGTTCTAAATCGGTAAGATGAGCTAGTGTGCCAATGTTATTAGGGAGAGACGCGAGTCCGTTACCCGATACCTTTAGGTACCATAACTGGTCTAAAGTGCCAATAGCCTCTGGAAGTTGTTTTAGGTTATTATTGGCAAGGTTAAGTAGTTTAAGATTTTTAAGTTCTGCGATGTTTTCTGGTATTTCAGTAAGTCCGTTACCATCTAATTTAAGGTCTTCTAACTGTGGAAGTGTTTCGGCAATATAGGTGATAAGTGTTTCTAATTCTCCTGCTTTTAAGTCTTTTAGTTTTCCTTTGAGATTCAAAAATGTGTTGAATTCACTGGTTAATACTTTATCAACTTCTTTTTTTAATGCTTCTAAATTCATAGGGTTTTGTTTTTATAGACAACATGCGTGTTGGCAAAGCAACAGCAGTCGTTGTTAAATTAGTAATACATACTAAGTATACCACACTTAGCCTTTAAAAGCGATGTAGAAGTAATAAGTGAGCAGATTGAGGTAATAATTGAACGTAGGAGAGACGTAGTAAGAAAAAAGAGGTGTCCTTAATTAGGCGTTTAACCTATTTTAGTTTGTTGTAATGCATAGGCTTAATAGGTTTCGTTAGGTGTTCTTTTATAGACGCCATAGCGAGCACATACTACGAATAGTAGTATGTATTTATAAATGCCAATTGAAAACTGTAAACACTAAGTAGAGCTACAATTTGCAGATGCGATATTAAAATACGTTATCTCAAAATAGTAATATACCCCGAATGCGTTCGGTTGTCATTGTCGTTGAGTTCTATATAATAGTAATAGTTTCCAACAGGTAAGGGTTGGCCTTTATGGGTACCGTCCCAAGTATTGTTATACCCATTAGTTTCATACACAATATTGCCCCAACGGTTGTAAATGGTAAGTACATTATTGGGAAAGGTATCTATATTTTTGATAAAGAAAACATCATTAGCACCATCGCCATTAGGGGTCATGGTATTAGCAAAAAACGGCATGCAACGGTCATTAACGTCGGTAGTTTCATTATCCATACGGATTAAAAATGTGCTTAAGGTAAAACAAGTACTAGACAAGACATTCTCTGCTCTTATATATATTATGGTATCTACGCCTGCGTTTAAGTTAACACGTGTTACACTGTTGCTGCCTTCTAAGGCTTCTGCCTCACTAAGGTGATAACTTAGCGCAATAGTTGTGTCGTCTAAACCTTCAAAAACGCGTGCATGCAACTGTGAGAGATCATACCCAATAGTATTTTCTTTTAAATAGCATAGAAATATGTCCTCCAAAGGATTTACTATAGGGGGATTGTACACCGTTACCGAGAATGAAAAAACTTGAGGGCAGCCTTCATCATCTTCTACACGCGCAAAGAGGGTTTGTGGATTGGTCTCATTTGTGAATGAGGTGGTTAATGGATTGGTATCCCCATTAGCGTCGGTAGCACTGCGATGGTAACTCACGACAGGAAATACAGGGATATTAGGATTTATATTTTGTAAGATATGATCGGTTTGAGCGGTAAGGTCAAAACGCCCAACATCTGGCAAATCTGGACTGGCACATAGCTCTAAATCTTGAGGCAATTCAAAGAGAAAAGGACTCACTAAAGTAACCGAACGTGTGAGGGTAAAATCTTGGGTTCCATCATTTATGGTTAAGGTTACGCTATAGCTGTTATCGGGCGCAAAGGTGTGTGTTGGGTTTTGTGAGGTATCTATAGGACTACCATCTCCAAAATCCCAGCTATAAGTTAGTGAGGTACAGCTACTGCTAAGGTCTCTAAAAGCCACATCATTACAGGTGATGCTTAAGTCGAAATTTGGAGTTACAGTATTAGGATCTAAAAGTAGCGTTTGTGTTTCAGAAAAGTCTGTTGTGCCATCATTTATGGTGAGTTCCACCAAGTGTGGACCAACAGTACTATAGGCATGGGTAGGGTTTTGATTGGTATTAATAGGGCTGCCATCACCAAAGTCCCAACGGTAACTTACTATAGGGTCGCAGGAGGTAGATTGGTCTTCGAATCTCACATCGAAACAATCTGGGAAACTATTAAAACTAGCATTGGTGTCGACTACAATTTCTATGGCATCATCTTGAAATGGAGGGACTACCAAATTGGGATTACTGGGATCGCTTAAGGTTAGGACAATGTTATACATGCCAGAAGCCGTATAGGTATGGGTAATACTGCGTTGCGTTTGATCTGTGATTACCGTAGGACTGCCATCTCCAAAATCCCAAGTATATTGGTAGTTTGGGAAATTATCTATAGCAGTACCACAAATGCGGCTAATGTTAGTTACAGTTACTGTATCACAATCTATAAACGTGGCATATTGCGGGGTAATTGTAGAGGTGGTGTATTCTAAAGCTTTAGAGTCTGTAATGCCATCTTCTGCAGTAACAGTAAGGGTTATGGTATAAGTTTCTGGATCGGGTGTTAAAGGGTACGTATGCGTAGGGTTAAGCGCGGTACTGGTCGTCCCATCTCCAAAATCCCAAAGATATGTGAGTCCACCTCTACAATAGCCAGACAGGTTATTTAATTGTATGGTGTTACAAGGCGCCGCATCTTGAGTGATTACAGGTTCTATTTCGAAATCGGCTGTAGGGAATGGGGGTTCGGTAGACGGGATTACGGTAACATTAAAAGGGGTAGAAGGACCATCACAACCATTTTCATCTCTGGCAATAATGGTATAGGTCGTATCTGTTGTGGGACTTAAAACAGCAGCATTTCCTGGGGGGACTACGTCTATAAAAGTACTTGGTGTATTGGTGTCGGGGATTGTAAATCTGTAATCACCAACATTCTCGCCAGTAGGTTGTATGGCTACTGTACCACCTTGACAAATTTCTTGATCGGGGATAGGGTCTATCGTTGCAGCAGGTACGGGGGCCAAGGTAATGGTTGCGCTACTGTTGCACCCAGTATTAGAGATAAGGTCTACACTATAAGTGTCGCCGAGTTGTGCGTTCTGTACCGTGATACTTTGGGTAGTAGCCCCGTTAGACCAAAGGTAAGAGGAGAAGCCTAGTGGAGCTGTAAGCACAATATCTCTAACAATAGTATTGTTAGCAACACATAAATTTTCAACTTGTATTTCTAGAGGCTGTAAAGTGGCTTCTACATAGGCATAGCCACCATGCGCACCTAAAGTACAATCTAAAGAAATAAACTCTATGGTAATTTGTTGGCCAATAAAAGGTGTTAAATCGGCACCAGCAGTAGTCCATGGTAAAATTTGATAGTTAAAAAGGTCGCAAGCTATAAAGCCTTTACTAGCGGCATTAGGACCAGCGAAGGCTTCAAATTGGCCACAGGTTACAATAGTGTCAGAAGCATCTTTAATATTAACGACAAATTTGGGTTGTTCCTCTTGGCTGTGGTTAGGATCTTCCATTACAATAGCATAGCTGTATTGTAAAAAAGCTTCATTTGCTGTTACTGTAAAACTTCTACTTATCCTAGCGGCACGTCGTCCACCTTCAATATCTCCAATGCGAGCAGAGAATAGTCCCCCAGGAAATACTGTAGGTATATTAAGGGCTGTTGGGCTACAGCCAAGGCCATTGGCGTCAAAACGCTCGGAGGCTGGGCTTGTAATTTCTAATTGCACCCCTATATCATCTGCAGGTCTCGCATTCCAGTCAATATCGGTGGTATTGGGGCGTACGCCTGTATCTAAAATCCAATTGTCGAAATTCCCAAATTCAAAATTCATATTCTCGGTTTGGGCGAATGCAGTGCTAGTGCATAGAAGTCCTATAATAGCAGCAGTAATTGTGTTTAAGTAGCCTTGCATTATAATGTATATTTTGGGCATGTGCATTGTTGTTTACCAAAGTTGAACCGGTAGCCTAATATGATTTCGTGTGAGCCAGATTGTTGGTTACTAAATCGTGTTAGCGACCAATCGTAAGAATAACTTAGCATGGCATTTTCGAAGAGCCGAAGCCCAAAGAAACCTACTAAAGCATCTTCATGTCTATAAGATAGACCGCCCCACACGTTGTTATTGTAAACCATCTTAGTTCCAATATCCCAACGTAAGGGGGCACTAGCAACAGTTTTAAGGAGGAGGTGTGGCACGACATCTAAGGTTTCATTTAATGCGATTCGACTTCCTAAAAGCGCATTGAAATTAGGGGCTAAAGTACCATTTGTATTCAACTGGTTATTAATAGCGGTAGGTCGAATGGAATTGTTAAAAATTTGATGCGCTGCAATACCAGCGAATAGATATTTAGAGTAAACATAAAGTCCTAGACTCATGTCGAAATTAACTTCGGAAAAGTTTTGAACTAGTGCATCGTTAGGCGTTTGTATTAAAACCACATCACTGTCGTCGAACTTAAATTGAGTGGCGCCCACAAAAGTACCTAAGGCTACAAACCATTCTTGAGAAACTTTAAGATGGTAGGCATAACTGGCGTAAAATGCGCCCTGTTTGATAGGGCCAACATTATCGGTATAAAAGAATGCGCCTAAACCTTGATGGGTTTCACCTTCATGGGGTTGTAATTCGCCATTTATAAGGTTTAAGGGGCTGTTTAGACTAAAGGTTGTTGTTCTTGGCGCGCCTTCTAGACCCGTCCATTGTTGGCGGTAAGACGCGTTTAAGTCTATATAATCTTCTACACCTGTCATTGCAGGATTAAGCACAAAAGGATTTTGTAAGTATTGAGAAAATTGTGGGTTTTGTTGTGCGTGATGGCCTAAAGCCATAAGACAGAGCACACAAAAACAAACATAGCACTTTACAGGATGTACTAAGCGGTTAGCAACTTTGTGTTTTAGCATGTGGTGTTGGTTGGTTTTAAGAGGGGCGATTTGTATAAGTCACCATAATAAACACTCAAACCATATACGATCGTTTCTTAGATTTGGATGTTACTAATTTAGGCTTTGTGCCTCTAGAATAACTTAAGCCGATGAAAATCAATAGGTTTTTTGTAGAATAGCCTATTAATTAGCTGCATTTTTTATTTTAATTTACAGGAAATATGGTCTAATAAGGATGCTCAGAAGTGGTGTTATTTTAGCTTTTTCTGTATTTTTGATGTTCCAGAAAGCTCTTCTACAATAATTTTAGGATTTTGATAAAGATAAACAGCGCTAGAGCCAGAGGCTTTTAGCGTAACAGCTTTAATAACTTCGAGTATGGCTTTACCAGAGGTGTCGCAGCTTACATTACAGGTGTTTATAGTGAAGTTCTTGCCTTGAAATGTTGTGTTGTTGTCTACAGTTATATAAGCGTGATGGCAATTGCCTTCGATGTCTGCGTTGGCTTTTTCATTGATGTAAGACGAAAACTTAGTGGTATTGATAAGAGCTTCTATCTTACTTGTGCCTTGTAGGCTAATGGTGGTGGTATCGGCGGTTAAATTGAGTGTCGCTTTCGATTTTTCATCACTTTTTAAGTTAAAATGAGTAGCGCTTATTGTTAAGTTAAGTCTAGATTCGCCATTAATTTCAAGGTTACAATGTTTAAAATTTAAAGGGGTAATACTATTAATGACAGCGCTACCTGTTGCACTAATACTATGTAAAGCATTAGTGTAACCTACTTTAATATGCAATTGTTTTTTAGAGGTAATGTGTTTTAGAGTGTTAAAGCGTAAAACACTATCTTGTACTTTAAATTCAATTACTTCATGTAGGTTTTCATCAGTGGTGATGGCTACAAATGGCGCTACACTGTACATTAAATCTATTTCGAAATTTTCATCCAGATCTAAGGCAGTAAAGGCAGGTATTTCTGTAGTAACATCTACTACTATTTTATTACCTCTTATTTTTTCTAAACGTTGGGCGTGGCTATAGGTTATGGAGGTTAAAAAAAGGCCTATTGTGAAAAGAAAAGCGTAAATGTTGCGCATACGTAATGAGTGAGGGTTTATTATTTAGACCCTTAATAAATAGTGATGTCACAGGTATAAAGGTCTTTTTTTGGGCACAAATATAACTAAAAACCACACTAAATATTAATATTTAGTGTGGTAAAAGTACGTGAAATCTTATACTTAATATGGTTTAACGTGACCACCAGAACTTTTTTCTACAGATGTTGTTTTAGGCTCACCAGCATAGGTAATGTTGGCACCACTAGTCGCTTTGGCTAGAAGTGTTTCTGTAGTCGTTACTTTTAAATTGGCGCCGCTGGAGGCAGAGACTTCTGCATAAGCAGTGTGTAGGTTTTTTGCGTTTAAAGCACTGCCACTAGAAGCATTAGCGGTAAAGTTTCGAGCAGAGCCACGCAAGTGCAACATACTACCGCTAGCTGCATGGCTATACAACGTCTCGCTATCGATGTTGAGCTGTGTATGGCTGCCGCTAGAGGCTTTTACAATGAATTGTTTTGCAGTGATGGGATGAGACGCTTTAACTCGAGCACCACTTTTGGTTTCTATTTGTGTTAGAACGTTAAAACTAACGTTAACTGTTTTAGAAGCCGCATTGCCTATTTTGGATTTACAGTAAAGGTATAGCACACCATCTTTGATGTCTGTAAGGATGAGGTCTTGTAAATTTTCATCTGCTACTACCGTAACTTTAGTTTGTTTTGCTGGGGTTAAGTTTACCTGTAACCCATGCGAGGCTTCTATTTGGGAGAAAGGCGTATGACTATGGCGTTCTTCTGTGGTTACATGGCCATTCCCCTTTTTTCCAAGCGCTAAGCGGCTGTCAAAATTACAAGATAAGAGTAATAGGCTTAAAATACTGGAAATGATAATTCTAATTAATAATGACATAAGGATTCGTTTTTTGATTGATGATTGTTTGATGATATAATGATTTGATGTATAGGTTACACCTGAAATAGATTGTTAAATGTTTAACTTAGTTTAAAGTGCTTTATGATTCGTTTTGGTATTTATTTCAATGCCTTCGTCGTTAATTTTAACATTAACGTCTTTAGTCATTTTTTTTGATTTCTTTTTTTGCCATTTTTTTTTGCCTTTGGTATTTACAGGACAATCGAAGCATTTGGTAGCACCGTCTAAAACTTCTAAATAATGATTGGTTTTAGAACTGTTAACAATATTGCCGTAATGCGTTCTACGGTATAAGTGGTATTGCGTATTGCCACTAAAATAGGTCATGCTATGCTCGGGCAGATATAAAATAACCTTTACTTCTTGGTCACTTTTTTTAAACTTAGGATTCGTTTTAGAAAATGGATCTAACACAAGAGTGTTTCCTGTAAATTGATAGTTAAAGTCTATGTTTTTAGCACGTTCTATGGCGGTAGCATCACTTCTGCCACGTGCATTTTTTTTAATGGAAATACGAGCGACAGAATCGGTTGTGGATTTTACAACAATACCAACATCTTTAGAATAAAGAACTTGTGTATTAGAATTGTCGTAACCTAATTTATAGGGACTACCACTTTTATGGTGTTCTGCTGGAAAAATAGAAGATGTTGCCATTCTTACGTAAAGCGTATCTTTCACTTTAATAGGTAAAGCTACTGTAGGTTCGAAATGGCTTTGTTGAAAAGCACTGTCTGTAATTTTAATAAAACTAATAATAGCAACACCTACTATAGCAAGTAACCAGACGCCCAAAAGGCTAAATTTAGCGATATTTCCAATAGACTTAAGATTGGTGATAAGCAATTTTAAACCTAAATAAAACAGGAAGAAGAAAGGGATACTGACAAGAAAAAATATAATGAGCAATACGGTCCAAATAGGAATAGAGCTGGCATCGAAAAAATCGAAAAAAGGCAGTCCCGATTGTTTTATAGTATTTACGATATTAAGAGTAGGTAAGCTAATAATAAGGCTTACAATAACAGTAATTCCAATAATAACCAAAATACCTCCTATACATTTAGAGAACACTTTAAGAATTACAATAAAGAGTTCAGAAAGCGCATTAAAGAAAGACTTAGAAGAGGATTTGATGCGGTTTTTATGCTTATCAACGTCAACAGATGAGGTGGCTTGTTTTACATTTTTAGCCACATCGTTTACGGTGTGCGATACGGTATTAAAACCATCTTTAACCTTCTTTTCAATATTACTAATGGTAACAGGGTCTCCTGTCATGATAATTTTTTCGGCTGTAGTTTTAGCTTCTGGCACTAAAATCCAAAGTAGAATATACACAATCACACCACTTCCTGCTACCGATACCAGAAGTAACCAGGCCAAGCGTATCCAAATGGCATCGACACCAAAATAATGTCCTAAACCAGAGGCTACCCCACCTACATAAGAATTATCAGGATCTCTAAATAGTTTTTTTACGGTAGTTGTATTGGGCGGATTATATTCATAAGTACTGTCCTCTTCAAAAACAGCATCTTCTACGATATAATCTTCTGGCTGTCCCATAATGGCGATAACCTCATCCACCTCGGCCATTCTTATAACATGTTTATCATCTTTTAAATAGGAATTGAAAAGCTCTGCAATACGCATCTCTATATCAGAGATAATTTCAGATTTGCCTTCGGTATCTGTGAAAGACTGCTTTATAGCGTCTAAATAGTGCTGTAGTTTGAGGTAGGCATTTTCATCGATGTGGAAAAAGATGCCTGCAAGATTTATATTTACTGTTTTATTCATTAGAGTGTGTTTTGGCTAGTTACAAGATTTACCGCATTTTGTAGTGCGTTCCAGGTGCTACTTAATTCTTCTAAAAAAAGTTGTCCTGTGTCTGTTAAGCTGTAATATTTTCTCGGAGGGCCAGAGTTAGATTCTTCCCACCTATAGCTCAAGAGCCCAGCGTTTTTAAGTCGTGTTAATAAAGGATATATGGTGCCTTCAACGACTAGCAATTTGGCATCTTTTAGTGTCTTTAAAATTTCTGCGACATAAGCGTCTTTATCTTTTAAAACAGATAGGATACAGAATTCTAAAACACCTTTACGCATTTGTGCTTTGGTGTTTTCTATTTTCATATAAGCAAAGTGATTTTTGTAAAAGAAGGTTGAGGCACTAGCCTATGGTTAACCTGCTTTAATGTGATGTAACTGTTCATTTTTTGATTGATTTTAATTGATGTTTTATAGAAAGTGATTCTAGTATATTATTTTAAAAATTGAAATGTTAATGGATACTTGTATATCATCCCTTCATTAGCTTTGATACCTGCATAGGCAATGAGTCCATATTCGAATATAGAGGACAAGATGATGAAACCACAGATCACAAAGATGCTGGGAACGAATATATGATGTGCATTAATTCCCTCTAAAGTTATACCACTAAGGCCACAAACAACACAAAGTGCCACAATAGGAATTATAATAAATAATAGTGCAATTGTGTAGAGCAATACACTTATTTGAAAGTTTAAAATTTGCTTACCATGCGCATCTATATACGGGGATTTATTTTTATGAATAGACCAAAGTAGTAAGGGTACAATGAGATTACCAAACGGAATGAGAAATCGGCTAAAGCTTGAAAAATGCAACCATGCAGCGGTTTGTTTTTGATGAGCGCTTATCATAGGAAAAAACGATATAATAGTTTCTAATACAAATATATGTCTTAAATAAGGTACTTTGTTACGCATAGTACTTTAATTTAACATTTTATTAACATTTATTGCTGTCTAAATATTTCATAACTTAGAGGAATAAAAGCATTACTTATGAAGTTAAGCCCTAGGAAATTAAATCTATTTACTTTAACAAAACTACCGTCTGCTTATTTGTGTGGCGTACGTGTAAAACATTTAGACGCTAGTAGCTGTAAGGTTACTGTAAAACACAGATGGATTAATCAAAATCCTTTTAAATCGATGTTTTGGGCGGTACAGGGCATGGCGGCCGAATTGGCCACAGGGGCCTTAATGATTGGGAAAATACAAGACACAGGACAGCGTATTTCAATGTTGGTTACGGCCAATAGAGCAACTTTTACTAAAAAGGCTACAGGGCGCATAACATTTACTTGCGATGGAGGCGACCAAATCGATGCGGTTTTGCAAACAGCTATTGCTACAGGAGAGGGACAAACGCTAACATTAACTGCTGTAGGTGTAAATACAGAAGGAATTACCGTGGCAAAGTTTCATTTTGAATGGAGTATAAAACGCAAAGCCTAGAGCGCGTTAAGCCTTAATTGTTTAGCGATTAGTGTAACAAAATCGTATAAAATAATACCTATTTGAAGTAACATAAAACCTTGTAAAC
>CAZLTR010000006.1:34296-38619 GCA_964562415.1 uncultured Hyunsoonleella sp.
AATAGATTATCACATTTATGGTGAAGAAATGCAATATGTAGAAATAGAGTTAGATCCTAATGAGGCTGTTATTGCCGAGTCTGGAAGCTTTATGATGATGGAGGATGGTATACAAATGGAAACCATTTTTGGTGATGGTTCTCAAAAAGACACAGGATTTTTAGGTAAACTCTTAGGCGCAGGCAAGCGTATTTTAACAGGGGAAAGCTTGTTCATGACAGCGTTTTACAACACTTTAGTAGGCAAGCGCAAAGTAGCATTTGCATCGCCTTATCCTGGTAAAATTATCCCTATAGATTTAACGCGCTTTGGCGGCAAATTTATTTGTCAGAAAGATGCATTTTTATGTGCAGCTAAAGGCGTTAGTGTAGGGATAGAATTCTCTAAAAAATTAGGTCGCGGCTTGTTTGGTGGAGAAGGCTTTATCATGCAAAAATTAGAAGGAGATGGCATGGCATTTGTACATGCAGGCGGTACTATGGCTATGAAAGAATTACAGGCAGGAGAAACGTTAAGAATAGATACGGGGTGTATTATTGGCTTTGATAATACGATAGATTACGATATAGAATTTGTGGGAGGTATTAAAAACACCGTATTTGGTGGAGAAGGATTGTTTTTTGCCAAATTACAAGGGCCAGGTACGGTGTACGTGCAATCTTTACCGTTTAGTAGATTGGCAGGGCGTGTCCTAGCTTCTGCGCCACGTTCTGGAGGACAAAACAAAGGGGAAGGGAGTATTTTAGGAGGTATTGGCGATTTGTTAGATGGTGATAATCGGTTTTAGCGTGAAGACTAGATAATTATGATTTTTAAAAAAGATGAGTTCAATACTATTTAAGGAAAAAAATACTGCAAACAAATGTGAATAAGAAAAATAATATGATTTTAACATAAAGTGTTGTAAATGCTATGTTTTCAAGAGTATAGAGGTGTTAATATTTCTTTTTTTTAATACTATCACTGTTAAAATCCTCTAAAAATACTAAAATGAAGTAATTTTTGATTAAATTTAACGACAAAGAATGAAACAAAATTTATAAATAACCTACTTACACATCACAAATCAAAAACAACAACAAAATGGCAAGAGCAATGTTAGAGTACACCAAAACAATACTAGATAAAGTAAGTTTTGACGCTTCATTGTTTTGCAAAGAAGTACAAAAGGCAGTAAATCGATTGTTGCCTTATGAGATTGAAGAATTAAAACAATATGTTCTTTCTCTGGTACAGCAAAACCCTGAGCTAAACCAATGTATGGTTTACCTAAAAGCATAATATTAAAAAAAGCGACCAAAGAAAGGTCGCTTTTTTTATACTAACACATGAAGCACTTGTATAAGTTTTCAACTAGGTAAAGGGCTTATAATTTGTACATCTTGAAATTTTATGGCACCTCTTACAATACCAGCAATAACCTCTTGCATGGCTTCTATAATTTGCATTTTAAGCTCATTTTTATGGTAAATTAAGCTTACTTCTCTAGCGGGTGTGGGGCTTTCGAAATAATGCAGGTTTTCTTTAGCTTGGGTGTTGAGGTCTTGGGTATGTAAATAAGGTAATAAGGTCATGCCTAAACCTTCATTAGATAGTTTTATTAGAGTTTCTATGCTACCGCTTTCTAATTGGAATGTATCGTTCTGTTGATTTTTAAATGCTTTGCACAGGTTAATAACGCCGTCTCTAAGGCAATGCCCATCTTCTAAAAGGAGAAGGTCTTCGATTTCTAAATCATCGGTCTTAATTTTTTCCTGTGTGTGTAGTTTATGCCCTTTAGGAATGTAAGCTACAAATGGTTCGAAAAATAAAACCCGTTCTTTAATGGTATCGTTTTGTAATGGCGTAGCTGCAATGGCAGCATCTAAATGCCCTTCACTTATACGATTGATGATTTCTTCGGTTGTTAATTCCTCTATTTTTAATTTAATTTTAGGGTACTTTTTTATAAAAGTCTTTAAAAACATAGGTAGTAGGGTAGGCATTATAGTGGGGATAATACCTAATCGAAACTCGCCACCAATATAACCTTTTTGTTGGTCTACAATGTCTTGAATGCGATACGATTCATTAACAATATTTTTAGCCTGAGTTACAATTTTATTACCAATGTCTGTAAGCTCTATAGGTTTTTTACTTCTATCGAAAATTAAAACATCTAATTCGTCTTCTAATTTTTGAATTTGCATACTTAGTGTAGGCTGAGTAACAAAGCATTTTTCTGCCGCTTTGGTAAAATTCTGATGCTCTGCAACTGCTAAAACATAGTATAATTGCGTAATGGTCATTAAAATAAGTTTAGGTTATAAAAATATAAAAACTATCGATAGGCCTTATGGCTTATTCGTTTTATTATTTAAAATTTAAAAGCGACCTCTTTTTTTGGAGGTTTTAATAGGGAATGCTAGAATAAAATTTTAAATGTCTAAGAATGGTTTGTCTAAAGTAACGCTACTAGGGCGTTTTACAGGACGTTTTATAAGCGTGTTTTAGGGGTAAATTTGAGATTAATACGATTTACAGCCAAAAACTTCGCATATATGCGGTTTCTTTTTTTACTATTCTTACGTTAAAAAATGAAAGCTTAACTACGGCTAGGCTTTAATTTTTGCCTTAGATTAGCGAAAACTAATTCAACATATTTATACGAAATTCTTATCCATAAATGAATACTATTTAAAGAACTCATCTTGACGTTTTGTTTTTAACCGAAAATGAGTTGAAATTTAACCAGATGAGGCACTTTTTGAAGCTCGTAGCAGCGCTACGGACAAAAAAAGTAACGAAATAGGGGTGAATTTCAGCCATTTTTCAGGAAATAGAAAACCTCAAGATGAGTTCAAAGTAAGCCTCTGGATTTTATTTCCAAGTACTTATTTATGGTATCTATAGTAAGTTGTTCTGGAGTGGTGAGTATCGAGTAAATCCCTACGTTTTTAAGGGCATTGACGATTAGGCGTTTTTCAAAATCAAATTTTTCAGCAATCACTTTATCATAGATGTCTTGTACTGTAGTGACTTTACGTTCTGTAAGGCTGTTTATAGCAGTATTTTTAAAGAAAATAACAACGAGCATGTGGTTTTTGGCAATGGCTTTTAAATAAGGCAATTGGCGGTTAAGGGCGTCTAAGGTCTCAAAATTAGTATACATAAGCAGTAGGCTTCTATGCGTTATGTGGCGTTTAATATTGGCATAAAGCCTGCCAAAATCGCTTTCAAAATAATCTGTATTTACGTTATACAAGGCTTCTAAAATACGTTGCATATGTCCACTACGTCGCTGAGCCACTACTACATTGTCTATAGTTTTAGAAAACGAAAGTAAGCCTGCCTTATCTTGTTTTTTTAGGATGACGTTGCTAAGTAACAAAGCAGAATTAATAGCATGATCTAAGAGGCTTAAGCCGTTAAAAGGCATTTGCATGACGCGGCCTTTATCGATAAGAGTGTATACAGGTTGCGATTTTTCATCTTGAAATTGATTCACCATCAACTGTTTTTTTTTGGCCGTAGCTTTCCAATTAATGGTACGTAAGTCATCGCCAAGAACATAGTCTTTAATTTGTTCAAATTCCATAGTATGTCCTAAACGGCGTACTTTTTTAAGACCATAATCCATAGCGTTTTTATGAATATTTAGGAGTTCATAGGTTTTAAGTTGCTTAAAAGCAGGGTAAGTGGGAACCATGGTGTTTTGGTCTAGTTCGTAGCGTTTGGCTACCAATTGCAATACAGAAGTCGCATACACATTTAAAACCCCAAAATGATATTCGCCACGTGTTTTGGGGGTAAGTTGGTAGTTTATGGTTTTGGCAGTACGTGGTGCTAAGGTCTCCAAAAGTTTAAAGTCTCTACGCTGAAATTGTTCTGGTAGCTCGTCTATAATTTCAAGATAAACTACAAAAGGGTAATGGCTTTTTAATTTTAAAGTTATGTTGTTTTTATCGCCATTAGAAAACTTATCAGGGACAATGCGTTGGGCTGTGATGCGCTGTTTGCCTGTAAAAATAATACTAATGTCTAAGACCAATAATAGCCCTAATACAAGCATAGATATTTGCGCTATATTAAAAAGGAAGGGTACAAAGTAGCTCAATGCAAAAAGGAGTACAATACCAATACCTGCATAGAAAAAACGCGGCTGTATGTAAAAGGGTTTAAGGAATTTCAAGGTTTATTAGTGTGTTGATTGGTTTAATTGTTGAACTGTTGAACTGTTTAATCGTTTAATTGTTTAATTGTTTAATTGTTTAATTGTTGAATTGTTTAGTTGTTTTAATCGTTTAATCGTTTAATTGTTGATTTTTATTTTGAAAATAACTA
>CAZLTR010000007.1:0-346 GCA_964562415.1 uncultured Hyunsoonleella sp.
GTTGTTTACTGCCCATGGTAGTATTAATATTAAGAATAGAAAATGGGCAGAAGATTTTTCACCTATTGACGACATGGCTATTACCTTTGTGGATACAGAATATAGTAAATCGTATTTAAGGCATTTATTCTCAGTGAATGAATTGTTAGGCATGCAAATTGCAACCATACACAACTTAGGCTTTTACTTATGGTTGACTAGGGAAGCTAGAAAACATATATTAGCAGGAGACTTTGCCACTTGGAAAACCATGATGGTGAAACAGATGGACAAAAGGCTTTAATAAGAAACTAAAAAAGAGCGTATACCTCTAAACTAACAGCTTCGAGAGTTAATGAAAATATTA
>CAZLTR010000007.1:356-26237 GCA_964562415.1 uncultured Hyunsoonleella sp.
GATTGGTACATATTAAAACGTTATTTATTTACATTTTAAATGATGCTTTTCCTGTTTATTCCTATTGGAATTACAGTAAACCTTGCTGAAAAAATTGGTAAAATATTAGATAATGATGTCCCCTTTAACGAGGTCGCTATATTTTATCTAAATTTCACCGTTTACTTTGCCAACCTGCTATTTCCTTTATTTCTTTTCTTATCGGTTATTTGGTTTACCTCCAAACTGGCTAATAATACCGAAATTGTGGCGTTTTTAAGTTCTGGTGTTTCATTTTCAAGATTTTTAAGGCCCTACATCTACGGTGCCACAATTACTGCTTTATTTGCTTTAGTAATGGGCATGTATTTAGCGCCAGCGGCGAGTAAAGGCTATAATGAATTTAATTATAAGTATTTAAAAAGAGGGAAAAGTGTTGTAAATGATAAAAAATTATACCGTCAAATCAATGACAACGATTTTATTTATGTAAGCAGCTATAAGTCTAAAAACAAAAGAGGGTATGATTTTACTTTAGAGCATTTTGAAGACAATAAACTAGTCTCTAAAATTACAGCCAATACAATTACTTATATCCCAAAAGACACAACGTATAGATTAGTCAATTATGTAAAGCGTTATGTAGGCAAATTTGGCGATTCTTTGGATATTCAACGTAAAAAAGACACCTTATTTTCTTTTAATACTGAAGATTTAACCCCCGAAATCTATGCGGCCGAGGTTAAATCTTACCCAGAGTTAGTCGATTTTATAGCTAAAGAAGAAGCTAGAGGCTCTTCAAGCATAGGACGTTATAAGCTCGTTTTATACCGCAAGTGGAGCTTACCTGTGTCTATATTTATCCTTACCATTATAGCTGTGGCGGTGTCGTCTATAAAACGACGGGGCGGTATGGGGGTGAATCTCGCGTTGGGTATTACCATAGCTATGGTATTTGTATTTTTCGATAAAATCTTTGGAGTTATGGCTCAACAATCTGACTTTAATCCTATTATAGCCGTATGGTTTCCAAACTTTATCTTTGGTATACTGGCTGTATATTTACTTTACAAAGCGAAACGCTAAACAGAAAACAATACGATTTGCTGATAAAAATTTCGCATAAATAGGTTAAACTATTTTTTGTTAGTTAAAGGCAAAAAAATAAGAAATAGCAGTGTTATTACTTGTTTTTTTAACGAACGAATAGCAGAAAAAAACGATATATATGCCAAACTTTTGTTTGAAAATTGTATAAAATATAATCTTGCCTCTTGATATTTAACTGTTTTAAAAAGCACCTAAATTGAAGGGGTTTGAAAACTGGAATGTAATGCTATTAATGTATTACACCTCTTTTAATTCCTAAAGAACTCCTAAAAAAGTATACAAGTCATACCTCTAAGTTACAGGTAGTGTCGCTTTAAATACGACTATAAACCTAGAGCCTTTTCCCAATTCACTTTCGCAATGTATTGTACCTCCCATCACTTCTACATACTTTTTAACAATGGATAGTCCTAAACCAGTAGAAGCCTCTCCCGCAGTTGGTTGAGCTGTAAGTTTCTGGTATCTTCCAAATAGTTTTTTCTGGTCGTTCGCACTTATTCCAGGCCCCTGATCTGCCACTATAATACACACATTACTGCCTTGCGAAACAAGACTTACCACTATAGTTTTATGCATTTCAGAAAACTTTACCGCATTAGAAATGAGATTCTCTATAACCTGTATAAAATAATCTTTATCTATCTCTGCAAAATGTGGCTGTGTTTCTGTTTCAAAATGTATCGCAATCGCTTTTTCTGAAGCCATAAATTGAAAAGACTCAACCACACCTTTAACGACTGTGTCCAAATTAATAACAGCCATCTTTAATTTTATGTCTTTATGTTCTAAAGTATGTATGCTTAAAATACGATTGATCATCTCAGACAGTCGATCTGTAGAGTTATCTATTTCCTGTAAATATCCTTGACGCTCCTCCACTTCTTCCAAATCCGTCATGTCTAATAACTGTAGTAATCCTTTAATCTGACTTAAAGGTGTTCTTAAATCGTGAGCTACAATATGCACCAATACATCTTTTTCTTTATTTATAGCTAACAACTCTTCGTTTTGCAATGCCACCTCTGCCGTACGCTTTTTAACTTTATTTTCAAGGATTTCATTTTGCCCCTTAATAAGGATTTCATTTTCTTTAGCGATGACCAAAGCCTGGGCTTGCGCATCTTCTTTTTGTTGCTTATACATTTTTATACGGTCGCCCAACGCAAAAGACAGTAGCAGTACTTCTAAAGCCGATCCTATCTGCATGGCATTTAAATACGACATCACAGGTGCAATATCTAACGATTCTAAAATTGCAAAACAAATCCCTACTATTAATGCCCCCCAAGCTATTAAATAATATGTTGCAGGACGGTAGCCTTTTAACTTAAATCGAATACCAAGAATTACAAAATACAGGGCCATTAATAAAAGTCCAGCCTGCGCCAATTTTAAACCTTCTATTTTTAACCCCAATGCCACCATAAGACACACGCCTATACCTATAGCCAAAAATACAAATGCACCTTTGTGCATTAGAGGTTCGGTACGTTTTGTCTCTAAAAATTTTTGAGTAAACAAAGTTGCTGTAATCATCGTTAAGCCAGAGCTTACTACAACCAATTGGTTGATAAAAGGGACGTTAGGCCACAAATACTCAAAGAAATAACCAAATACAGAAGCCATAAACCATGTTATACTAAAAACATACATAATGTAGTATACATAAATAGTCTCTTTGGTAGAAAAATATAAGAAGAGGTTATACAAGAATATGAGTAGCATAAAACCAAAATAGATCCCTTGTAAAAAATCTAAGTCGTGCATGTATGCCATAAAATTTGGCAGAGTGCCTACGCATATAGGAAAAAACAAGGGCTGGTCACTCTTCACACTCAAGTAATAAACTCTTGTCTCTTCTGGTTCTAAATTAAGACGAAATAAGTAACTCCCTGTTTCAACTTCTCTAGAAAGAAAAGGCCGATCATCTCCTGTATGCCGGGTAGAAAGGCGCTTCATATTTGCATCGAACTCGTATAACGAAATGGCATCGATATAGGCAGATCCTATATTGAGGTAAAACGGTTCTGCTGTACGTTTTTGCACTTTAAATTTTAACCAATACGTAGACGCTGTACTAGAAAAATTAACATAGTCTTGAGTATTGGTTCTAAATTGTGTTTGTAACCGCTCACTTAAAATCGTTTCAATAGACAAGTTAGAAGCTTCATCTTCTAAAACTTCAACTTTTGTACCTATAGCACGTAACGCAGTCTCATCTTCTAAAAATACTGTGGACTGGCTAAATGTATACGATACTGTTAATACAAATAATAATATTAAATAGTATTTGAAATGGGTCTTCATACTATAGCTACTTTGCTGCTCTAAAATACATTTTTATGCAATTGAAAAAAAATTAGTGTTCTTGCTATTTTTTAGAGAGAGTCTTCAAGATAAATTTTAACTTGTAGTCTTAATTTTTTATGCAAATATATGAACATCCCTAAAACACTTTATGATAAAACAAAAGTAATTGTCCAAAATGCCACTAAAAACGCAGAAGATCGTTATAATTTAAGATATAAATTCTACAAAACCTATGGATCTCCTTTAACAGCTGGAGAAGAAGGTCTTGGCAACTCAGAATTAGCCTTCATAAAGTGGGAAATTAGGCGCGGTACGCTTAATGCTTTAGATGACAAAAATAGTCCTGGAAGCCCATGGTGGCGAGAAGTAAATACGCACTTTTTATATTTAGGCACCTTGGCTCAACTCATTTATAAATCTAAAACGACTTATGATGATATTCCAGTTCCTGTAAAATTTTGGCTCGAATACATGCACGATCCTAACGAATGTTCATGGTATCGCGCCCATAATTCTAGTATCATTTCTGGGTATATCAAAGCAAATGCTATTGCTTTTAACGAAACAGTATACGAACAGTATTTTATGAATATTGTACTCTACCGCTTGCTCTATGCCCAATCTATGGTAGAAGGGGTTAGTTTTGGTATTCTAGGGAAACTTTTTGCAAACCCAAGAGGCGGGGCTGTAAAACTCATTACAGATATAGAAGCCTTTTACCCAAGCCATTACCCTTTATCTAAAGAAGATATTAAATATGTTACTCATCATGCACATAATCTTTCTGGACGTTTAGAAGCAATTTTTGACGCTTTCTTAATTCTTCCGCATTTAGATAAACTTTACACTGAAGCTGCACTTTGGAACGAAAGTCCGCAGCTGCGCACTTTTGTAAAAAACAACCACCCTATATATCCAATTGCTACACAGCATACCGATGCTGCTAGACATTTTACAAATTTTTTACAAGCACAACATATACCTAACTAATTAATACAAATCACACATGAGTACTGAAAAGAAAAAAATAGCGATTCTTGGTAGTGGTATGTCTGCACTTACAGCGGCTTACGAACTCACTACTTATCCTAACTGGCAAGACCACTATGAAATTACGATTTATCAAATGGGCTGGCGCTTAGGAGGAAAAACCGCTACTGGCCGAGGTCCCAACGAGCGTATACAGGAACACGGGATTCATATTGCCCAAGGATGGTATGAAAATGCATTTCGTTTAATTCAACATTCCTATAAAGAATGTGAAACCCATAATTTAATGCCAGACAGTCCCTTCCAATCTTGGGATGATGGTTTTGATAGAGAAGACACTACACTTCTCACCCATTTCGACCCAAAGACGAATAAATGGATTAAAAAAAATATTATTTTCCCTTCCAATTCTTACATTCCAGGACAAGGTGGTCCTTTACCTTTTTCGGTCGTAATTAAAAAGGCTTTAAAGCTCATTGCCGAAATTGTATTTGGTATCGATCCCAATAAAAAAGACCATCTAATGGCTCAGGCAGGAACCTTGGCAGAGGACATTCAACCTCCAGAACAGCATTCGCATTGGGAGCATTTTAAATCTAAATTTGAGCATTTTTTTAAAGATAAAGGCTTTAAACACCAAGGCGAAAAACTATTGCATTATGTAGGAGAGTTGATAGAGCAGCTCAGTCAAATGGATAGTGAAGCGCATCATGAGCGTAAAAAACACCATACGATGGTGAATACCCTATTGGACTTACTCTCTAAATGGGTCACTAAACTTATAGATAGCATTGCAGATCATAATGAATATGTTTACTGGCTAGCCGTATTTGTAGAATTTGGTTTGGTAAACATGAAAGGAACTTTAGAAGATGTCTATAACCCTGAAACACACGAACTGGATTACGAACGCATTAATCACCTAGATTACAGAGCTTGGTTACAACAACACGGTGCCAGCGAGCGTTTACTAAGCTCGGCTATGGTGCGCTTTTTATATACGGGTACCTTTCATAACCTTACTGGCAATAATAAACAGGGTAGTTTAGCTGCAGGAGTTGGTCTACATTTCTTAACACTATCCGCAAGCTACAAGGGCTCTTTTGTCTGGAAATTTAAAGCAGGAACTGCAGATACCATTATCACTCCTATTTACTTAGTGCTAAAACATAGAGGTGTGAAATTTAAATTTTTCCACAAAGTAGAACAGGTGCATTACTCTGCTTCTGGTGCTATAGAACACATTTCTATGGCAGAACAAGTCACCTTAAAACATGACAACTATACACCTACTTATAAGTTTAAAGGTTTAGACGTATGGCCTGGCGCGCCACTTTATGATCAAATCAAAGATGACCAGGCCGAATCCCTAAAAGCAGGAGGTTACGATCTTGAAGAAGCTTGGTGTGGTTGGAAAAACGTGGCTCAATTTCGCTTAGAAAAAGGAAAAGATTTTGATTATGCTATTTTAGGAATTCCTATTGATGTATTAGGTGGTGATGAAGGGATTTGTAAAGAAATTATTGCCAATAATACGGCCTGGCATAATATGTATCATCATGTAAAAAGTATTCCTACAATGTCTATGCAGTTGTGGATTGATCCTACATTAAAAGAACTTGGGATGCATTTGCCAGATTGGGGTTTCCCTAAAGGTGCGCTTCCTAATTTGGTAACCTATGCCGATCCTCAATATTCTTTTATAGACATGTCTCAAGTGATGCCTTATGAAGATTGGAACGGTAAAGCGCCAGGGGTTCTAATTTATTACACGGGATCATTCTTAGATCCAGAAGTGATCCCGCCTTATAGTGATGAAAACTATCCTCATGAACAATTGGAACGCATTATGCGAGTTTCAGAACAATGGCTCAAAGATAAAATGGGGTGGTTTTTCCCTAATGCTACGACCTTAGAATACCCAGAAGGCATGCGCTTAGACCTTATTCACGATTTTTCTAAAGCTGCTAAGACCGATTATGGCAGGCTTAAAACACAGTTTTTTAGAGCTAATGTTAATCCAACCGATCGTTATACATTATCCTTACCAGGCACCAATAAGTACCGTTTAAAAGCCGATGAATCTGGCTTTAGCAACCTTATTATCACAGGAGACTGGATTGATTTTGGAGTTAATGTTGGCTATTACGAAGGTGCTATTATTGCAGGCTTACAAGCAGGGCAAGTTTTGCGCTCTAAACTTGGGTTGCCTTCTGAAACAGAAATCTTTAGTGGTATTCAGTTAAAATAATTTGCATTACAATACACTATAAGCCAAGGCAGACGGCTCTGCCTTGGTTTTCTTTTTGATTTTAAGTACGGTTTTATACGAACAAAAATTTCGCATATATGCGGTTTCTTTTTCTACTAGTCTTACGTTAAAAAATGAAACCTTAACTACGACTCAAAGCTTTAATTTTTTGCCTTAGACTAGCGAAAAATAATTCAACATATGTATCTAAAATTCTTATCCATAATCGTATTAGAATGCGTATCCCTTCAAACCGCCAGACTAAAAGCCATAAAACTTCCTGCAAACCAACTACAAACCCACTTTTTTTATTAAATTTACCTAAACCCTTAAGTTTATTTCTACTTTAGAAAGTCGTGATAAGTATTAAATCGTATGCTATTATTTAATGTGTTTGCGCATTTAATGTTCCATATTTTAAAACGTAGTAGAGCGTAAAACATTACTTTATTGCTACTAAAAATTACTTTTCTAAAACCAAAAAATAAACCTTTAAGGAGCTAAAAAAACATCGTATTAGTTTTTCTAGTATGGTATTTTTAGAGCTTTAATTTTAACCCAAATCTAAACGATCATGAACAAACTTCTTATAATATGCGGTCTGTTAGTCTTTAATTTTAGTCTCCAAGCACAGCAAAACTACACCTTTGCCAATGAAACACTTCAGCTTAAAACTGAAGTTGAAGGCACATTAGATTTATTATGGAATACTGTAAATAAAACCTACCGCTATTTTATAAAAGATGCTAACGAACAGCTTACCGAACTCAAAAATGAAAAGGGATCCAATGGCAAATATCAAAACCAATACCAAACAACTTTAAAGGCATTGACAGGTCTTGACGCTTCGAAAGTAAAGTTAACCTTATACGATTTAAAGCAATTTATACATCAATATAACAGTTTGCAAGATGCAAATTATACGTACTCAGACTCTAAAGCGGTGCTCAAATCTAGAATTGGCATTTTTGGAGGCCTTACCAACAATAGTTTTTTAAACAACCCCGATAATATAACAACTGGAGTGTTTACTGCTGAATTTGAAATTTTTGGAGTAAAATCAATGACTAGGCATGCTGGTTTTGCGAGTATTAGACATAGTTTAGCCCAAGATGAGTTGGATGTTTCTATTACTCAAATTGCCTTAGGTTACCGCTACCGGTTTATAAATACACCAACATTTAATGTGTACGGACAAACCAAGTTTACAACTTACACCTTCTCTACGACAAAACAAACCGTTGCTTCGCCAACAGATGCTACTAACCGCATCACTTTAGAAAACTCTACAAACGATTTTGATGCGCCTTTTATTTTTGGTTTAGGTACCGATTTTAAAGTGGGTAATGGCTATATATCGTTAGTTTACGATTCTTTATTTGCCCTACTTCTAGACAACAAATCTAATTTTCCTGTAGATGTATCTTTAGGATATAAATTTAATCTTTAGTGGTTGTTATGCACTCTTTTAAAAATAAGCACAAACTATAAACGTATGTACTTTAACTCTTAAGTTTTCTATCTATGAGAAAGAGAACAGATCTAAAATATGTGAGCCATACTATACGCAATAGTGCCTGTATTATAAAACTATAATTGCTATTAATTGGAGTTTATTTGCAAAAGTCTTAGAGTTTCAAAGTGTGTTCAATATTTAAAAAGCTCTAAAACTACAAAAGCCACTTAATTAAGTGGCTTTTGTAATATAGTGCTAGTTCAAAATAATCTTATATAAAAATTGTAATGTCTTTTTAACTTTCTTCCTCTTATAGGTATTTTCTAAAAAATAAAAAGCTTCTATTATTCGAAATTCTACTAAAATACTTTAAAACTTAAAAAAATCGTAAATCGTATTTAAATAAAAACACTTAGCAAAACTGTACTACTTTCAAAACTTTCGTAATCTTTTAACTCCAAAGACACCAGCTACTATAGCTAAAATAGACAAACCACCATCTAGAGGTATTGATGTACTTCGGTTTCCAGAAGTTCTACCATTACTATCATCTCCATTACCACTACCTTGGTTTCCATAAGGGTTATTTCCAAAACCATTGCCATTATTACCTGTACCTGCTTGACCATTATTATTTGGGTTTACTGGAGCAGAATGTTCTGTGTTTGTTGGTTTATTTTGTCCTGGTGGGTTAGGGGTTTTAGCTTGTACCAAATTTTGAGTACCTGCCATAAATACTAAAAGTAATAATACTCTGAATGCTTTTTTAAATATCTGTAAATTCATCATTTTAATCAAATCATTATTTAACGAAACAAATATAATATATTCATTGTAGTCTCTCTACTTTTATCGTTTAACAACACTTTAAATCGCTAAGTATCTTTACATTAACATAGCACCTCTTCAAAACGCGCCTTATTTTCTAAAAATATTTTTAACCCGCTTTATTAAAACTTGGTTATGAGACTGAGATATACAATAAATACTAGTGTTTTCTTAATATCATCATACTATCATTATGGTGATATTAAAAATACAGTTTATGGTAGTATTTGCTGTAGATCACAGGTGTAATACATTTTCTAACGCATAAAGTGGATTTACCCCAGATAACTATGTTATACTATAAAGTATCTATTTAGCACAAACTAAAAATATATGGATCCCTAATCATTTTAAATCTTACTATTTGATTTTAAATACTATAGAACAGAAGTAAATTATTAATACCTTGCTTAATCTTTGTAGAACGCATCAATACATAGAAAATTTAAACAATAAAGCCATCGTCTGTTCTCACTGCAGTACTTGACACAGTAGGTTATAGTAAAAGCAAAAAAGGAATTTAGCGTTACATTTACAGATGTTGTGATACGATATCAAGTTCGACGACAGGCTAAGTTTGGTATCCTATGCATAAGAAAGTAAAGTTATCGGCCTACATACATTGTTCTACTAAGTGGTTTTAGCATCCGTAAAAGTGCGATAGAAGTTGGTATAAGTAATGCTATTTCGTTTTCTTGGCGACATAAATTATTGACAAGTTTTTCACAGGTAGCTGATGAAGAATTTAGTGGAATAGTAAAAAGTGATGAAATCTTCTTTTTATACTCTGAAAAAAGTAGTAAATCCCTAGATAGAAAACCAAGACAAAGAGGAACAAATGCTTCTAAGGATGGAATAAATGAGCAACATGTAATGGTGATCACCACAATAGACCGAAATGGCAAAAAATCACTTAAGGTGATTAAACGAGAAAGAATTAGCAAAGAAGATGTAAAAAATAAATTAGATAATATTTATCTCTTAGGAAAGCATTGTCATTAAAGTAATCTAAAAAAAGATTCTTTTGAATTAAATTGATGAAATGACTATTCCTTCGATATTCTACTACAAAAAACAGAAAGAAAGCACTTTACAACATTGGCTCTTGAGTGTTACATATCAAGAGTTTACACTCATATACTATATAAAAAACAGGAGAAGTAATCGCTATTAATTTACAAGACCTACTTGGCCTTTTTAAGTTGATCGAATGCTAAACCACTATGGCCTTCTCCACGGCCAGTGCGTTTTCTAAAACCAAGCCAAGTCACCACTTTACCATTATACCAACGGGTACGCTGAAACGATTTGCTTACTCTTATACCAGATCTTGGCACTTCTTCTTCGTGAATAAAGTAGGGTTCTGGGGTATTTTTATCTAATCCTTCTCTTAAAATAGACGTTCGGGGTTCTACTTTTTTTGGCGGCACAGTAGGATCGGTATTTTCAAAAATACGCGGCATTGCTGCTCTTTGCAATTGGATTTCGCGTTGGTTATTTGGTTTGTGAACTGGCACAAATGGAATCCAGTTTTCGGGAACACTGTTCACGATTTGGTATCGTATTTTTGCATCATGTTCCTGTAGTTCTGGCTCAGGCAACACGGTTACAAACTGTTCGTATTTGGCCCTTAATTCTCGTGCAGCTTCTTTGCCGCGCTTAGCGCCTCCAGAAGCCAAAGGTACTTTAGCTTCTACACCCCAAACCATATTGGCGACTTCATCCCGGAGTAAAAAAGCGGTTTCCAAAGGCTTTCCTTCAAGTACTTTAGGCGCCGAAGGCAGTAGTAATAAACTTTGATCGGCAGGCACATTTAAATCGCCTCTAGTATTAATATTAAACATGCTCCAACGGTTCCATTCTTCATCAAACCCTCTGCCTGCAGCTTCTACCCATATTTTTTCACCAAAACTATTCGTCACCATGAGCCCTTCTATAGTTGCAATGCTCCCTACTGGTAAGGTAAATGGGAAGAGCTGCCAATCGTTCGCATAATTTAACCAAAAGTCTAGTAACATTAACTGATTAATATCGGTTGTAGCAGGACTAATTTTACCAAGATCTGTTTTCCAATCTTCAAACATCCACCAACGGCTGTTCGGCATACCTGGAAAAGTTACGGGAGTTGGTAAAAAAGACATCGTATACTTATTTTCAGCTGAATGTTCCTCTGGCTCGGGACTAGAGGCTTCCACAGGAGGTAATGTCGTTTTTTTATCATGTATATCTAAATTGTACCAATCTAAATGCCCATGGTAATACTCGTCGGCTACAAAAACCTGTTCTGCTTCTGCTTTTGGTGCCGAACAAGAGAATTGATACTCTAAATAAGAGGGTTGCCATGCCGCATTAGCTTCTGTTGTGGGCTGATACACCAAGGCTTCAAACCAAAGTACTAATTTTTCACGTAGTGTTTCTAAAGCTGCTAATTCTACTGGTGTTAAGCCTACACCTTCTACAAGATCATTATTAGACTTTATAGCTTGGTATAAGGCATAACCGTCTATTCCTTCGCCTTTTGACGCTGCGGCAAACTGTTGCCAAACATCGATATGCGCACATATTTGAATGTCTTTTTCTAAAGTAGGATCTGGCACTGCAAAACCATAAGCCGCCAGATAATCTGTTTTTAAGTTTTGAAGTGCTACTAGAGCTTGTCGTCGTAACAATTTTAACCAGTGCCTGCCTATAATGAGCCTTAAATCTAAGGCCATATCTTGTACTCCCGATTGAAACGGAATAGCTTGGTGTTCCACTTTAGTTTCTAAAGGCAGCACTGCATCATTAAAATGATCTACTTTACCAGACCCCGATTGGTACTTTCTAAGTGCTGTTGTTGTGATATGAACTTTCGCTAAAATAGCCGAAGCTGCATCTTCACCTTGAAATTCGCCTGTTTGCCATTGTTTTGAAATCATCCAAAGAGCATCTCTTACTTCGGCCTTTAAGGCCCTATTGAAATTTTCGGTACGTGGTCGTCCCTCCACCCTATTCCAAGACGTTACCGTTGGGACATATTGTAATTGATTTGCGGCTTGTATTGCTCTAAGTGCTGGTATTTCTTGTGGCATGACTAATTGGTGTTCGTTTCAAAATTAAAATTAGTAGACAACGCATAATTAACAGACAGCGTAGCTAAAGGGTTATAGGTTACGGCAGATATGGTTGCAGGTAAAAACTGTGCATAAGCAGTCTCTTCAAGATGCTCTGGTTCTAAAGCTCTTAATTGTGCTAAATCTAAGGCTTCATGCAAGGCCCCTGTAAGGTCGTCCCAACGCCACTCGCCTGTAAACCTGCTTGGCGTTGCCAATAATAAAGTTTGCGGGGGTTCGGCATTAGGTTGGTCATACTGAAAACTCAAGCCTGTGGTTTCGTCTTTAGTAGGAATCACTTCTGTCCATTCATCTACCAATAGCCCACACTGTTTTTGGGCCACATTAAATGCTCTAAAATAAGAGGTGTAAAGTATTTTATCATTGTCAATACTGTGTTCGGGATCATAATCTAAAGCCAACCATGTATCGTTTTCACTGTAAGGCAATTGTAAAGGCTGTAATTCGAGTTCTGTGCCGTTCATCGCATCAGATAAGGTAACCACTTGCTCCCAAGCATGCATTTTTTCTCGCACTCGTGAAACACCGTAAAGCCAATCATCTACTGGAAAATCGACATGATCCTTCAATAACTGAAACGCCAATAACTGCGCCTTATCGTTGTGTGAGTTTTGAATTTCGATTTGCTGCGCAACACTCAATTCAAACTCTGGTACAATCTTAAAGTCTGCCCCCAATAATTGCTGAATGGCTTCGGTAAGCAGCTCTACTTTTTTAGATGCCGCAGCCGTGGCATCGTGTGCGCTTAACAACTCTTGTACCTTTTCTACCTGTTGCATCATAAAGGTATTCAACTTGGCTATTTGCTGTATCATATCCTCTGCCAGTACAACAATTTGATGTTCTTCTGCCTGAGTATCTAAGGCTACAGCGTCGAACAGTTCCAAATCGCCCTCAACCTCCAAGGCCGTATCAGGATCGGTAATTTTGCCCTCTTTTAACAATTTCAAACTGTCTAACAAGGCTTTAAACGTTACAAAATCCTTTGCCAGCCACTCGTCATTAATTTGCTGTAATTTAGTAGCGAACAGCGCTCTTTTTTTAATTAAAAGTGCCTCAAAATTACCTATGGGATCTAAAGGATCTGGAATCACAGGTAAAACTGATGTATACGATGTTGCTATAGCACGTTCGGCTTTTTTAAGTATACGACTTTTGTCTTCATCACTAAGTGCAGGGTCTGCCGCGTCTACAATACGCGCATCAAATGTTTCTAATTTTTTGACCCATCTGTTTTTATACGCCACGACTTTACGATACAAATCTGCATATATGCTGCCCTTTCTATCGTAAGTTAAGCCAAAGCCAGACTGTTCTATCCCAAACGTACTTAGCTCTGCCAATTGGGTTGTAAACAATTCCCAATACCCATCCAGTTGTACCACTAATGCCTCTAAACTAATACCTTCTGTAAAGCGAAACTCCTCATCGAAATGCGTCGTTAATACATGTGCTTGTAATTTCATGCCTTTAGAGACATCTGTTGCATCTACAAACAGCTCTAACAACCTATCAAGTACGGTTGTTACTCGTGTTTTGACAATGGTTTGACTGCTATCATTCGTCGCTGTAGCCTCATTGGGCAATTGTATATCTGTAGGTTGCAGTGGTCGTCCCGACACGCATAACTCTTGTAAATTTTTAATTAAAGGGCTAATTTCTAAAATACTAATTTTGTCCACTACAGCTTCGGTATACTTTATTTGAAGTGTAGTATCTGGCCTTAAATTAGGAATTACATCGCGTATGTGCTTTAAAATATGCTCATCAAGTACAGTTAAGCTTTTGCTTTTATCCACATCTATCATATAAAGCAAGTCTATTGGTGCTAGCCCTAAATCTGCCATACTTACAAATCGATTTTCTTCTGTTGGAGACTCGCCTTCTTCATAAGCAGGCGTTACTAAAACCACTTTACACACTATTTGCGATAACTCTGGAAACGTATGATTTAAAAAGTCGTTAATCGCAGGCTCTGCCAATACTCTAGGATTACTATCTGCTGCTGGTACAATACCAGATTGCAAATGTATGCCCACACGATGGGTTAAACTCACACCACTTCTAGGAGTACGCACCACATCTGGCATTTGAGGGAAACTCCCCTTACTATAGGTATCTAAAGCACCTGCGGCTCTATCGTAATTGGATTGCACGACTTGATGAATGCCTTCTGCTATAGCCAGATCGGCAAGGGCATCATTAATATTTAAAATACGATTCACCTCAGTAGTAATTGCAGCCCTTTCATTCGCTGTAGCTACTTTTAATTCATTTAATTCTTCTCCTGTAGGAAAGCCAAATGGATAGGATGCGTTTTTAGTCTCTTTTACATGATTGATCAATGCCAACCCGTCTATCACATTTCTGGCTTCCATTTTAGTAATCGCCTTATTCTTTTTAAGTCGGTCATCGTTTTTAACATTGGTCTGTCTATTACGATTAGCCACCAAAGGAAAAACTTTTCGCAATTCATAAATAAAAACATCTAAAGCCTCGTCTGTTCGATCATGCAAACCTCTCTCTAATTGGTACCCCAATAAAGCAGACAAATTTTGTCCTTGCTGTAACCCTTCTAATATTGAGAGTGCCATACGAACACGCTCTGAAGATAAATTTACCTTATAGGTTTCTGGATGTTCTGCAGCAGCATTAGACAAATAAGCATTTCGTAATATAGAAGCGGTCATGGCCTGATTAATGGAAGGCGCATGGATGTATCCGCCATTAGTACTATCTCTTAGCAGCTCTAAATCGCCATCTGGATTAAATATAGACTCTAAATCGTCTGGTAAACGCACAGGAGTTAAGACCACATCATCTGGAGTTAAATGTTCGACCCAGCCATAAGCCCCTAAATAAATACCCGGTTGGTACTGCGTAATTTCTGTAGTTCCTGGAATTTGAGGTTTTCGCATGAGTTCAAGTTGCAATCTTACAAATCCCATAAGCCAAGCATCTAAACGGTAACTGCAGCAATCTAAATGCTCTGCAAATAAGCGTTCTAATCTTGCCGTTGGCACATCTTTAAGATGCTCTAAGGCCTCTAAAGTTGCTCTTAACCGAGCCGTTTGCGCCAAGTTAGAATTAGCGATAACCATTTTAGTAATGTGCTCGGATACTGTAATATTTTCATTGGTGATTTGGTTCACTTTTACATCTAAATACTCCCATTTGCTCTCAAAACCGTCTGGCTGTACTTTTACGCCTATGAAATCCTGATCTATTTTAGCGGCTTTGATTTGCGATGTATTTAAGAGGTTTGCAACCTGGTACAATTTAAACCCAGTATCGGAATAACCTAATAGCACGGCCTGCCTTAGCATTTGGTACAATAATGTATTAGGAATTTTATTGTCTGTAAATCCTTTTTGGCGTTTTATAGCCTCAAAATCTGTTTTCGCTTTATCTATAAGCCAATGGATGTAATTCTCACTGCTATCGCCTTCATTTTCGGGTTCGGTGTAGCCTCTAATAGGTTTCGTTTCAGACAAAGGTTGGTCGTCTACCAACACCTTTGTAATTCTGTTTTCTTTTGTAAAGAAGAATTTTTCCAAAATAGGGATGCCTTCTTCACCCTCGTCGGGTACATAACCTAACTCTGCCAGTAAATCTAAACCTTGTTTCTTATAAAGGCCTTCCACCAGTTTTGCTATAAACTTTGCCAAACCTCCAGAAAGTTTAGCCCTGTTATATAGATGCGAAAAACTCTGAGCAATGCGTTGATCGAAATTCACAGATGTGGCATGCAATCCTAAAGTTTGCAATAGCATTTTATGCACATCTTCATCGGTTTTGCCTACATAAGCCACATCATTAGACAAGTCATCAAAATCTTCACGAACATCTAATACTAAACTATACAATTTCTGAATATGAGTTACTAAATTGGCATATTTGCTATTGCTCAACACATTATTCTCGCGTTGGTAGACCCAACTTTTGGGCACTACTCTTTGTATGGGGAGTATGCCATAAGGCTGTTCTCCTATTCTTATGGCGGGCACGTTACCACGGCCACTTACATAGTTGGTAAAAAATGTTTTCACAAATTCTATATCGTCTTCATCTACTATTGGAGTAATCATACTTTCCATGAAATACCCTAATGTGGTATCAAATAAAGCCCTGTGCATCGCTCTAGCTTCGCGCTGGTCGGTATGGTGATAGTTTGCTGCAACTTTTAAAGACGAGCGTTCTGCATCTACTCCTAATAGATCTGCAAGCCACTTGCCATCTTTTTTCAATTTATCATCATCTGGATCTGCTTCTTTTTCACTTAAGAAATACTGGTAAAATGTCTCATCAGCATCGTCTTCTTCTGTAAACCCAGAATCCTCTTCTTCTGTATTATTAGTTGGTGTGCCTTGCGGTACTATAGAAAAACCACTAGTGCCATAATGATGATGTGCTAAGAGATTTTCAAGAATATCCTGTCCTTCTGTATGATCTGCGCCTAATTTAACGCCTAAAACAAATAAGCGGTCAAAACCTTTATCGTATACCTCTTGCGTTAACGTCACTTTAAAAGCCATGCCCACTTCTACCGCTCTTTCGAAATCAAAAAGCCATTTGGTTTCAGACCGTTCGCATAAATAATCTACATATTTTCCAGCCTTGACATCGTCTCTTAAATTATCAAAAATATCAGCTAAGGCCTCTGGTTGATCCGCTGCGTTTAAACTTTGGTAGGTGCTTAAAAACACGTCTAATGTTTGTGTCGCTTTAAAGGCTTCGGAAAAACTATCGTAAGCTGCTGTTAATGCGGTTTCTTGTTCTTGTACCGTTGCTAGTGCTAAAATTGTTGCAACAAACTCTGCTTTTAAAATCTCGTTAGGTTCCAACGACGGATTAGGCCCTACAATTAAAGGGTCTGGAATTGGCGCTCCTATTTCATTTAGCACTTCTATGGGGTTGCCTCTACTATCTTTCTCCTTGTAACCTAGCAACACAAAACGTTCTGGAAAGCTATGTATTTTAGCCGCTTGAGACCAAGCCGATTGCTTGGTATCTGTTGCTGCTGCATTTGGCAATTTTAAAAAACTTACCGTGACTTCTGGAAAGGGATGCAACGCCATATTAGAAGGCGTATATTCTGTTATTAAGGCATTTGCTATTGCGAGATCACCTACGTTTTGTGCCAAGATATTTAATGCCTCGGTTTGTTTGGCTGCATCACCGTTGGCTTTCCAAAAAGCTATCCAATACCGCTCTAGAGCAGCCTTATGAACAGGTATGGGTAATACACCTAATAAAATTTTTAAAATCACCTCATTTGTTCCTGCTGGCCGAACTGTAGCTTCCTCTTCTGGTTTTACAAACCATACTTTTACCTCTGCCAGTGCCACACTATCTATATTAAAAGGCGTATGCTTAGTAATTAAGGCATGGGCTGTATCGTCGCCTCCAACAGTGGCAGATAAGGTTTGAAATGCTGTGGTTAATAATGCCACCTCGCCCTGTGCAGCCCAATACGATTTCCAATAGCTTTCTAGAGCAGCTTTATGCACGGGTATTTCTTGAGTTAAAATAGTTAAAATTAGCTGCGAGTCTTGTGTACGTTGCGGTAATTCATCTCTATTTTCGGGCGTGTAATTTTGAATTAACCAATACGCACGCCCAGCTTGATATTGCCCTACTAAGCTTTGCCAAGCTGCTTTTTTTCTATTCTGAATTAGGCTTTGAAGTGCTGCTTCATTAGATTGTCCTGCTGCCCATACAGAAGCCCAATACGCCTCAACTCTTGTAAGTTCGGAAGCTGTAGGAACATCTTCAAATGTATCTATAGAACATTCATCTGGAAAAACACGCACCCATAATTGGTGTCGTACCCTGCCATCTTCTGTTTGTTTTTTAAAGCGCGTTTCTATTCTAACAGGGCTTAATAGTATAGGGTGTGTATCGGGAAGCTTACCAAGATGCGCTCTAGGGTCTGTGAAAAAATTAAAGCTATTAAACACATTAGCCTCTAAATCTGAAATATGAGTTAAATTAGACTTATCGTCTCTTATGGCCTGCCTTAACACATTTTGTGCCGCTTCAATGTCTTGTAGTACAGATTCGGTTGCAGCAACTCTAGTTCTTTTCTCCTTTTCTTGATCGAGTTTCTTAAGCTTTTCTTCTTTTAAGAACAATGCTTTACCTGCATTGGCCTTATCTTGCCTTGCCTGCTTTAATTGAGCTCTTAAATCTTTAAAATCTTGCATATTAAAGTGTTCGTTTTTAGATTAATTTGCCAGCATTTCTGAGGCATGAACAGCAACAAGTACGGGTACTTGGTATAAAATATAAGCCAACTCTGCCGCGTTCATATCTTTACTCCAAAACACTTGTTGGTCTTCTACTTGTTGTATTTGTTTTTCGTCATCGTCTAACTCTAATGGTTGATTAGAGGCAATCTCTGGTGTAGCGCCTGTGATTTGTATAAAACCACCATTAGGAACTTCTGGTTTTAAATCGCCCCAACTTAAATCATTCCATAATTCTATACGGTTTTCAGCATCGACATTACCGCCATCGCCTATATCTAAACCAAATCGAGGTTCTCCAGGACATTCTTTAATTACGAAAAACCATCCTGGATCATCATCGGGATTACTTCCTGTACCGCCTTTAGCTTCTGGTACGGTAAGATCAAATCCAAAAAAATAAATGTCTGGATTTACCTTGGCTTCATACAACGGTGTTTTTATAATTGTTGTTGGTGGGTTATCTTCAGCTTCTGGTGTAAGAGGTTCCAGTTGCCGTTCTCTATCTTTATCGATCACTGTTTCTCCATCTACCTCTTTAGTTTGCCATTTTGCGCGGTGCGCATATATGACTGCTGTTGGGTATTTTTTTAGCAATTCTCCACGTATCACTAATACTAATTCTTCCTCGGTATCGCCTGGTAACTCTCTATTATCATGTTCACCTAGTTTAGAAAATTGACTCCAATAATGTAACGGTTTGATGTCTTTAAGTTCCTCTTTAAAGATCAATTCGCGGGCCTCTTCCAGAGCGTCTTCATCTAAAGTATTCGCATCTGGAGCCGTTAACAACTCATAGGTTTCTTGTAATTCGGCGATGTACCTCTCGTCTAGCACCTTTTCATACCTATTTATTAATGCCGCTAATGTTGCCGGTTTTGTATCTATTAAACCTTTAGTTTCCCAAAATTGTCTAAAATAACTCCCACGCTGATCGGTAACATATTCGCGCCATAACAATTCTCTAGAGAACTCGTGGTTTAACCCTACCATATAAGACTCTATAAATTTTTGATTGGTTTCTAAAATTGAAATGCTATTCTGGGTGATGAAATTAATGTTGGGCAGAAACAATTCCGACGATTGTTCTACTAAAGGCTTGTACATTGGCACATCGAATGTGGGATAAGCCATGGCTTCTACAAAGGTTTCTTTCATTTGATCTAAAATGAAACGCGGTAAAATAACACTGGCATAGACCCAACGTGGTATGGTTAAGCTTGGAGACACACTTTCGAACACGGTAGCGGTTATCGCTGGTAAATCTAAAGAAGGGCGTTCTTTTACCTCTCCTGCTAAAGCACTCGCTTGGTACATGGTATTTGTAGCCTTTAAGGCTACCTTAAAGCGCTGGGCTTCTTCACTATCGGTAGTCCCTGTTAACGACGGTGTAAAGCCATCCTGAGGGGTAGAAATTTTAAAATCTGAACTTTTAGGCAGCTCGTCTATCGATTCGGGGGTTTGATGTTCTTCTTTAAGCGTCTCTGTAGCTTCTAATTGCTTAGCGCCTCTATGCAACATACTAAACCCATAAACTAAAACTAAGGCTACCCCAAGTATTAGGGCTTTTATGGCAGCTGAAAAATTGCATAAAACAACTAAGACAACTAAAAGAAAGGCTAGGATTAAAAGTAGCCATTTTAACCAAGGGTACTTTTCTATAAGTACTATAATAAAATCGGGCAAACCCTCTGTTTGTGTCTCTTCAACAAGCGTATTTGTATTTTGTATGCCTTCTGGAGTTTCTCTTGGTGGGGCAGCACTCACTTCCCCTATATTAACACGTTCTATTAAATTATCTGGTGTAAACGCTTCTGTAAACGGTATGCGCTTTAAAAATTTCCCTCTGGGACGCATCACTTTACGCATATTTACAGATGTGAGCGCAGGGGTTAACTTACTCTCCGTCTTTTGATAATCCACTGTTGTATTTAAATAATCTGAAGGGGCTTTTAATGAATTAGATTCGTCTTGATAAAACGTCGTAATGGCTTTGGTGACAATTCTATTATGTACTGGACTTGAAAGCTGCAACCATTTTGAAGGAAATCGTTGTTGTATCGGATTTAAATGGGTGGCATACCATATTTCGGAAACCATTTTTGCAAGTTGAGCTTGCTTTATTTTTTTGTTAGCTTCTAAGACCTCACCAAGTTGCTCCCAGGCAGCCTTCATATAATCCTCTTGATTTTCCTGAATAATTTTAGTCCCAAACCCTGCAGACACACGCCATCGGGGGTCTAAATTAAGCTCATGTATCCAGTTGTAATTAGGCGTTATGGTACTGTTATCTTTTTCTTCGACCAAACGCTGTGTTAGTGCATGCCATCTGCCATAAAGCGGTGCTGTAATAATGGGATCTGGATTGTTTTTTATATCGTATTCTTCTAAACTTGTCGCTTCTACTTCTTGAGTTATTCCAGAGGTTTCATTTACTGTTTTGGCCGCTTCATCTTGATAGCCATCTGTAAGATTTAAAAATGCAGCAGCAGTTTCTTGAAAGGGATGCAATGCATTTATAGTTAAGGGTTGGTTTTGAGTATTTAAGTTTAAGAGTTGTGCTTCAGACAGATCGTTTCTAAACGCCCAATATTCAAATTTCTTGGCCGTTGCCAAATCCTTTTGGCTCGACTCTGGAATTCTTAAAGCCCCACCAAGTCTTAAAATCCCTTCTAAATCGGCATCATTAATTCCTTCTAAATTCGCTCCTGGCCGTTGCACGTCCATATCTCTTACCCCTACACGGCTGTCTATAGGTTTTGGTTTTAATAAGCGCACTAAATATTCGAAATCACCTACAGTTCCTGTTCTGAAATACCATCTGTGGTAATAAGGAATTTGGCGCCCAGCGCTATTCGCTTTGGTCCATGCGGGATCTCCTGCATTGACTACCGTGGTGGGATCTTCCCCTAAACCTGCTTTTCTTCCACTTTCAAAAGCAGGTACCAAGAATGCCGTATAGGCCTCTTTTTCCTCTAGTTTTCTAGGGCATACAATTCTAGAATAGGCCAAATCTGGATTTTTACGCAGTACTTTTTCTAAAGCTTCAACAATAGCATTTTGGTCGTTTTTAATGACCTCATCCTCTACTTTTACCAAATCACGATTCACATGCACGTGTCCCCAGGCCCAAGATTGCGCCAAATTTTGCACCTGTGCACTGCCATCTAAAGTAATGTAAGGCAATGGTTTATCTTTGGTATTCTTACCGTCTTCAAACTCACTCGTTTTAAGAACAATAAGCGCCATCCAAGGTTTTAAACGGTGCGCTCCCGCCTCTGGATTAGGTAATGGTGTATAACGCCATGGAAAATCTTCATCATAAAATTCAATATAAGGCAAGTAGTTAGGTTCGAAATTAGTAATCCAATTGCGAGGTTCTACTTTAACAATGGTTTTAGGATCGATCCCTGTGATATCACCTGGACCATAAATTTGAATTGCTTTAGATAGCACGCTCGTTTGTTGGCCTTCGCCATTTACCTTATCACCTTTAATGGTAACGTTTAAAGGAATTGTAGCTCTACCTCCTGAGGTCCCCTCTATTTGATTGGATAGTCCTTCTCTAAGCCATGGTAAAAATGTATATGTTGCTATTGTACTCATGCTGCTGTGTTTACTTCGGTATTAGGAATGACATGCATTGTTTGGGCTAATTCCGGATTACTATTTTGTTGTTGCTCTAAATAATCTCTTGCACTTGCCATATTGGTGAATGCCGTAGTATTGGTTGTACCATCTGCAACAGGGCGGTTATCCTTTTTATGTGCTACAGTATATTGATGTGGCGCAACTGCTATTACTGCTTTACGAGGCTGTACACGTGTTTTATACGATTTAGACAAGGTGGATTCTGTAATGGTATTTCCTTTTAAATAGTGGGTAAATAAACGTCCTAATAGCCCTGTAAATAAACGGGAAGCCATGGTAAAGAAGCGTACTAAATGCCGTTTGTAATTGGAATCCATAATTACAGTTTCGTAACGTATCACACGTTTTACAGCTATGCTAGTTTTAGTTTCATCTCCTTGGGTAGAGAGTTCCAAACCGCCATCGTAATCCTGAAATCCAGGACTGGATAATTTCTTAGACGTATCCAGTGCTTTAAATTCCCCCTCTGCAAATTTTTCCTTTATGGTTTTTGATTCTAATGCAGCACCGCCGCCAATAGCCACAGACACAAATAATTTATTGACATCAGAAGGTTTTTGCGTGCCCAATTTATCTAACACTAACTTTAAAGGCATTTTACGTTGACTGATACGTAGTTTCCCCACTGGGTGCAATACTAAGGTATTGGGTTCTGGCTCGGTTTGAGCGGATGGGGTATCTAACTTGCGTAATGACACGGCTATAAGTTTCCCTTCTGGTAAAACAGCTTGCCAGTTGGTTAAGGCATCAAATTCGCGTTCTATTAATGGGAAAATGGCAATAGGTTCAAGTTCGGTTTGCTTTTCTTCACCCCAAGTCTCATCAATATTAATTTTAATGGTTGGGCCAAACCATGTAATTTTCCATTTTGCTTTGCCTTTAATATGCCATTTGCTTGGACCTTCTAGTAAACCACTTACCGAAATGGTGTACAGCCCGAAACCAAACACTTTTATTGACAAGCCCGCAGAGAATTCGAAGATGAAATAGAACGGATCGAATTGAAATAAGGTATCAAAACTTATATGTCCTTCTACTTTTAAAGCACTAAAGCCAAAGAACAATTCGGCTCTTGCTCCAAACTGTACTGTGTTAGAGGTTACCGCAAAATACCCTTCTATTCGTATTTTAGCCAAAGACAGGTTTAAAATACTTACTGCTAGGCGTGGTGGCACATTAAAGGGCAGTGCTGGCGGATTATATCTTGGGTGGAAGCCTCCTACACTAAATACAAAATTAGCGTTATTGCCCCAATTGACCAATAAGCCCATGCCCCCTTCTAGTGTAATAAACAGGATTCTAGAATCGTACAATTCGGCATAAAACCAAAGCTGACTGTTAGACGGTTCTATACGTCCTAAAAAGTTAACTTGTAGCTTTAACACAGCGGCTTTTTCGTGTGGTAAAGCCACCTTAAACACGCCTAAAATGGTTATAGCTACATCTGGAAATTCGATAATAAGTCCTAAAGAAATACTAGCCAAAGTAGGTGTTCCATAACCTATTTTTGCCATAGGTCCTACCAAAAAAGCGTCTTGTTTTATAGGGAAAAAAGCACGTAAATCACTTATAATTCGCGGTGCATTAGCTACAACATCCTGAGGAAACATAACACTCTCTATGGCGCCAGTACGAACCCCTACTCGTAAAGGCTCCACATTTACAACACGATTTAAGCCCAGTATGCCCCCTACACCAAGTAGCGTAAAGCCAAAGCCTAATTGTATGCCAGTACCAAACTCTGCGGTTATAATAATGATCATAGAGAAGCCTTTAGAACCGTCTGGCATTTTGGTATTGATCAATCCGATGGCTTTTAATGCAATCCATTCGCTAAAGACCAATTCTAGAGCGCCCGCATACTCTCCACGGTCGACATCTAAGAATAGGTAACCCCCTCCTTTTATGGCACCTGCATCTACAGACAAACCAATTCCCTTTGGAGGTTTAAATCCAAAATCTAAATCAAGAGCTCCCATATTTCCCTGTCGGTAAAATAAAGAGGCCTCAAGACCAATATCTTCTATAGTCGCTTGCAAGGGACCTAATGCTACTTTTAAATTGGCACCAGACCGCAATGCAAGGTGATCGGTTTTAGGTTCTAATTCTATGCGCAATCCATTTATGGCTAATGGGCCAAGATCGATATGAACGGGTAAATCTATTCCAAATTTAGCCCCACCTCTAAAATAAAACCCGCCTCGTAAGGAATAGCCAAATCCTAATTCTGCTTCCGCCACGATATTAACATTCGAAAGTACTTTCTGCAAAAACCCATCGCCTTCGCCTCCTGTAATCACCACGCGAAGTGCATCGATATGTCCTTCCCAGCCAAGATCAATTTTACTTTCATCATTATTAATAAAGGCACTCATGCCCAAACCTTGAATGGCCAATCGTGTGCCTCCTGCTGTACCTAACACTATTAACTCTTCTGTCTTACTTGCTTTTTGCCTTAGAATCAATTCTGCGTTAAACGCCGCTGTAAAATCCATTAACGCCGTCGTCTTCATTGGTGGCCTAATAGCTAAACCAATCCCATCGATACTACCTGTTGAATTAAAAACCAGCTCACCTTTGTCGCAAACCGAAAAATCAAAACTTGAGGTCCCCATTAAATAGGGTAAAATTGCAATCCCTGACTTTTGACTTCCCGACGCTTCGGTTGGAGAAAATGTAAGTCCGAATTGGGCATAGGTCTCTGGCGTAAGCCCTTTATGAATGATAGGAAAACGGAGTTCTTCCAGATTAGCAGATGAATTGCCTAGTAACATTCGGGTTGCTTCGGGTTGCGGGTAGAGTCCTCCTGGTAATGAAGCTGCTCGTAATAACCCATCAACACGTCCCAAAAACATATCATAATCAAAGGCGCCAGACCAGTTATACGTTTGATTGAACAATTCCTTGGGGTCTGAAAACACCAAGCCCAAGCGGTTCCAGTTTACTTTCTGTACGGGTTCTCCAGGTGCTGGGACTTCAGCGTAAGAGATTAATCCTAAGGCATGTAAAAACCCATGTACAGTAGGATTCAGTCTATAAAAAGCATCTAATAAGAGAAAATCGGTGAGACGTTCTGGTAGTTGCTCTATATTTGGAATTGCTGCTCCTCCTCCCGATTTAATTTGATTGTGTAAATTAACGATAGCATCGACCGTACCTACAAGTTGTACGCCCATATTAGCGATAGATGTAAAAAGCGCTGTATCGTTAGAAGCTTCTACCAAATCTTTAACGGCATCTACAAGTTCACCACCTTGGTCTGCCAAGCCATTAAGTGCCGTACCAAAGGTGCCTGGAGGAATATCATAACCCAGCTGTTTAAAGAATGTAACCGCTTTAGCGGGTGTATCTACGGCACGTAACGGTGCTAAGGCTACCCCGACCTGGGTTAATATGGATTGTAACGCATCTGCCATAATCAATTCGTTTTTAATGTCATGAGTTTCTTGTAATAGGTCCTTGACGGTACTGCGCAATGATCCATTGCATTCGTGCTCCAGAAAGCCCTGTAATTACATCATCAAAAGTGGTGGTATTAAAATATTGGTTGCGTAAGTTTTCGAGAATACGTCCACACCATGTAATGTTCGATTTTGGAAAACGCGTAATGTTAAATAAATCGATACGATTATCTTCGGATAATGTTTCTAACGAGCGGTGTAATTCATCGGCTGCAAGTGCCCGCTCATTTGAGGCTTCTGGTAATGTAGACCAGGGCAACATGCCTACAGTCATAGCCAACAATAGCATTCGTACTGCACATACACCAGCACCTTGGGTGCCCAAGGTGACGAAATCTAAAGTGCCTTCATTAAGGGCTTCAGCCAATTGCTCTAAATGGCGTTGCCGTTCTATTGCCTTTCGCTTCACCACGCCTTCAAAAGCCATATTAAATACCAATTGTTTGAAACCTGTCTCTGGTTCTGCTTGGGTTGGGCGTACCTC